>PWHO01000091.1 GCA_003555385.1 Bacteroidales bacterium | reverse complement strand
AGTTGGTGTTTAAGATCATTGACACCGGTATCGGCATCGCGGAATCCGATCAGCAATCGATATTTGCGGCATTTTCCCAGGTGAGCCGCGGCAGCAACCGGGCGTACCAAGGCACCGGTCTGGGGCTGAACATCTCCCAACGCCTCGTTCACCTGATGGGCGGCACCATCGAGCTGGAAAGCACCCCCGGAAAGGGAAGCGTGTTTACCGTGAAAATTCCGTGTGAATAAATAGCCACGAACGTTTGACCCCTACGATGTGCGACCCCATACGATGGTGCGACCCCATACGATGGTGCGACCCCTTCAGGGTCGGAAGGGTTACGTTCCATTGGCTAGTGACGTTGGACCCCTTCGGGGTCGGAAAATATACATTCGTACGGCTAGCAACGTTGGACCCCTTCGGGGTCAAACCAACAACCAACAACTGCATGGGCCGTTTACCAGACCATCGACAGCTTTCCCATTCTCCGGCCCATGAAAACCAACAACCAACTAACAACCTCCAAAAAATGTCCCGCACCATGGCTTTTCTCTTGTTTTTCGGCATCGTACTCAGCATTTACCTCCTTGGAAATTACTATGTATTTGTTCGCGGGATGCAGGCATTGCCCGAAGGCAGCTCCTTGCGGACACCCTTTATCTGGGTCTTCTGGATTCTGGCTGCCACCTACGTAGCCGGACGCATCCTGGAGAATATATACCTGAGTTACCTAAGCGATGTACTGGTATGGACCGGATCATTCTGGCTGGCTGCGCTGTTCTACTTCTTCCTTGCCGTGCTCATTTTCGACCTGCTCAGGCTCATCCACCACTTTTTGCCGTTTTTCCCGGCTTTCATCACCGCCAACATGGAGAAGACACGTTACTTTTTGTTTACGGGCACTATCATTACAGTAGGGGTTCTGATTACCGGGGGGTTTATCAATGCCCGCAACCCGGCAGTCAGGGAGCTGGACATTCAGATTGATAGCAGACAAACCGGAGAAAAGAACCAAATACGGGCCGTACTGCTGTCTGACATTCACCTGGGGACCATTATCGGAAACGGGCACTTCAGCCGTATCGTCGAACAGGTTAACAGTCTCAGCCCGGACATCATCCTGCTTGCCGGCGACATTCTGGATGAAGACCTGGAACCCCTCATTCGTCAAAACACGGGGGAAACACTGAAACAACTGAGTGCACCCCTGGGAGTATACGGCATCATGGGCAACCATGAACACATTGGCGGGGCAGCTGCAGCGCAAAAATACCTGGAAGACCACGGAATTCAGATGATACGCGACACCGTGCTGAAGATCGAAGACAGTTTCTACCTGGCGGGGCGGGATGACCGAGACAAAAAACGTTTCAGCGGAAGGGAGCGCCTTCCCCTTCAAAAATTATTGCAAAACACCGATATGGATTATCCGGTAATCCTGATGGATCATCAGCCACTGGATCTGGAAATAGCGGCAAACCTGGGCGTCAGCATGCAGTTGTCCGGACACACCCACCACGGGCAGTTATGGCCACTGCGTTATATTACACAGTCAATGTACCGAATCAGTTATGGATACAGAAATATCAACGGAATGCATGCCTATGTGACCACCGGGATCGGCACATGGGGTCCGCCGGTGCGGATTGGGAACCGCCCGGAAATTGTACAGTTAAATATAAAATTCAGGGAGAAATAAATGATGGCAGCTTATAAGCCAAATGCAATCAATAAGCGCCAGGTGTATCAATAATATACTTTTTCAGAACCCGGGTCTTCCCCTGCCCTCCTCTTCCTGGACTTTTTCCCAAAAAGACCACTGAAAAAACCTGACAGGCGTGAAACAATTCCGTACGCATAACGTGCACCAACTGCGGCGCGGCGAAACAAAGTGAAAAAAGTAACAACTTTGCCGACGGCCCGAGTGCTATCTGCCAGATCTTTTTCCGCCATCAGTGCCTCATAACGCAGACGTGCCTTTTCTACTCTGAGGTCCCGCATCGTCCTGACTTCTCTCAAACGATCAATTGGAATCATACCTTGCTTTTGTCTTTTGGATCAGTGGAATCATCCCGGATAAATATATTCAACAAAATACGTATGGCTGCCCTTCCGAAAATACTCCTTCGCCAGGCAAAGAACACCAATGCCAGCAGCAGGTAAAAGCCACCGACAATGAGCATCCCGTATCCATAAGAACCCAGCAGCCCCCCAAGAAACCAGGCAGCCGCACCCGATATGAACAACAATGCGAGCAGCAAAATCGCCGCCAACACCAGATTGGCTATCAGGAGGCTCAACGTCTTTGCAGCCCTCTCAAACACCAGGATCCCATAGTATGAGAGCCTGGTTTCAAGGTATTTTTGGATATTGTCTTTCAGTGAAACAATATGTGCCAGCAACTCCTTACCTTCCATGAAAGAAATTTAGGGTTCTTATTTGTTCGCTTCGGCAACTGATTTCTTCACCTTTGCCCTGGCATCATCAGCCATATCACCAACATAATTCTTCAACTCGTCAAATTTGGTATTGACTTGTTTGGTGAGTTCATCCGTGTACTCCTTGCTCTTTTCTGTCACTTTTTTCCTGGTCTCATCCCCTGAGCCGGGAGCAAAAAGAAGACCGGCCGCCACACCTACTGCGGCTCCAAAAATAAAACCAAACAACACTTTTCCGCCTGAATTATTCATAATATACAAATTTTAGGTTAAACAATCATTTTAAAAAAACTACAACCAATTTTTGACTACAGGCTGCAGGTGCATAACAAATATAGTCAAAAATTGATCAAATACCAACGTTTTAGGCTATTTTCCCTATAATGTAAACATTTTGACATCGTTTACGTATATTCTATGAGGGTTACATACAGGCCATTGTGCTTCTAATGATTACTTTTACATTTTATAATCCGGCCTGGCTCTCATCTGATGCATACAAGACCCCGGCAGAAAATGTTGTGATCGTTTATGATGAAAAAACAGGAAATTACCCTACGATACTTTGAGGTGGAAGACATCCGGGATTTACCGGATGATGAGCAAGAACTGGTAAAGGCAGCCAGGGAGATGACGAAGAAGGCCTATGCCCCCTATTCTTCTTTCCATGTGGGTGCAGCCATTTTGCTTAAGAATGGTGAGATTGTCCGGGGCTCCAACCAGGAAAACGGGGCATACCCCAGTGGGTTGTGTGCCGAACGGGTGGCGGCTTTTGCCGCATCATCCATGTTTCCCCGGGTAGCCATGACAAAAATTGCGGTCAGCGCAAACTCCCCGGAGTTTCGTCTTGAATCCCCCGTTTCACCATGCGGGGCGTGCCGGCAGGTACTGCTTGAATATGAGGCATCCCAGCAACTTCCGATGAAAATGCTCCTTTCCAAAGAAGACGGAAAGATTATTATTGTTGAAAAAATCAGGGACATGCTCCCCTTTTCATTTATTGGCAGCAAATTAAAAAAATGATTCAGATGACGAAAGGGATTCTCGCCGCAGTCATAGTTTTGGTGCTGGGGACACTAAGTGTTCCGGCACAGGAAAAACCTGCTTACCGGATCTTCACAGCAACCGGAGAACCAATTACTTACGGAGAAATGCTCACAGCCGCCGGCCAATCGGAAGTGGTTTTATTCGGTGAATTGCACAACAACCCCATTGCACATTGGTTGCAACATGAGCTGGGTATGGACCTTTTCAGGGAAAAGGAAAGCCTGCTGACCATGGGAGCTGAAATGTTCGAGGCGGATAATCAGTTATTGCTGGACGAATATTTTGACGGGGTCATCCAGGAACGGCACTTCACATCGGAAGCCAAAGTGTGGAACAATTACCAGACAGATTACCGGCCACTGCTTGAATTTGCCAGGGAAAACAGACTGCGGTATGTTGCCACCAATATTCCCAGGCGCTATGCCGCCCTTGTGAACCGCGAGGGATTTGAAGCCCTGGACACATTAAGTCAACAGGCAAAGCAATACATGGCCCCTCTGCCGATTCCTTATGATCCGGATCTCCCCGGTTATAAAGCCATGCTGGAGATGGGCGACATGCCAGCCCATGTGAGCGAAAACTTTCCGAAAGCACAAGCCATCAAGGACGCCACCATGGCCCACTTTATCCTTGAAAACCTTAAGGAAGGAGGCACATTTCTGCACCTTAACGGCGCATACCACTCCAACAACGACGAGGGAATCAACTGGTATCTCCGGTATTATACGGAGTTTCCAATGGAGATCATGACCATCAGCACCGTGGAGCAGGAGAGTACAGGAGAACTACTGGAGGAAAATTCCGGCCTGGCGGATTTTATCATCGTGGTTCCTTCCACCATGACCAAAACCTATTGAGCTGTTGGCCGGCACAACCAGGCCACACGTCGCCAGCCTGATCCCGGGCCTTGACAACCATCGTATGTTTGCACCCGCCATCCCGGAATAATCATTGACCAGACATTCTGAATCGATCAGACATTCTGGTTCTGCCTTCCGGCTGAAAAAATCAACCGCAAGCCGCATCTGGCCTTAAACTGCAAGGCCATTAATTCCTTTTGGCATATTTTTACCATTATTTATATGCCATGGAGGAAGAATTGCTTTATCAGATCGCCCTTACCCGTATTCCCGGAATAGGAGGCGTAACCGCGAAAAAGCTGATCCGTTATTGCGGAGGCGTCAAAGAGATATTCCGGGAGAATCACAATGCGCTGAAAAAAATTCCCGGAGTCGGTGACAGCATTGCCGCCAAAATAAAACAACACAATGATTTCAGGCAGGCGGAACGGGAAATACACTTTATCCGCAAACATCACATCCGCCCCTTATTTTACCAGGACAAAGCATACCCTTACCGGTTAAAACAGTGCGAAGACGGCCCCCTGCTGCTGTTCGTCAAAGGAAAAGCCGACTTGAATCACCCACGCATGCTGGCAGTGATTGGCTCCAGAAGCATGACCCCTTACGGAAGAGAGATGTGTGAACAGATCATTGCCGGTCTGGTTCCTTACGACCCCATGATTATCAGCGGGCTGGCCTACGGAGTGGATGCCTGTGCACACAAGTCGGCACTTAACAACAGCTTACTGACCGCTGCCGCCCTTGGGCACGGCCTTGACCGCATCTACCCGCCATTGCATGCCTCACTGGGGAGGAAGATCACAGAAGAGGGGGCATTGCTGACAGACTTCCTCTCCGGAAGCAAACCCGAGCGGGAAAACTTCCCCAGGAGAAACCGCATCATTGCCGGATTGTGTGATGCCATAATTGTTATCGAAGCAGCAGTCACCGGCGGTGCTCTGATTACTGCCAACATTGCCAATACCTACAACCGGGATGTGTTTGCCATCCCCGGGCGGATTACCGATCCCTACAGCCGGGGATGTAACAAGCTAATCCGCATAAACAAAGCCCACCTGCTGGAGAGTGCAGCCGACATCCAATATATCATGAACTGGGAGCCAAAGAATACAAAGAAACCGGCAACCCGGCCGGGCCTGTTCGTGGTCCTTACACAGGAGGAGAAAACCATGACCGGTTTCCTGAAAAACAACCCGGATGCGGGGATTGATCAGATTGTTTCAGGAACAGGATTCAACCTGAGCAAGGCATCTTCGATATTGCTCAGCCTGGAGTTTAAAGGGGTGGTAAAGTCTTTGCCAGGCAAAGTTTTCGCCCTGAAATGCGCAGCAGAACTACCGGGCCAATAAATCCGGGGCAATAAATCCGGGAGCAGGCTAAACCTCTGACAACAGGTTGTCCAGATTTTCGAATTTCATCTGGTAGTCTACCACCGAACGGCGAATCACCTCTTTGGCATCTTCCGCATCGTAAGTGTGGGTGATCTCAATATCGAGCCTTGTGTTGGGAAGGTCTTTATAGGTAAGGAAATAGTGCTTCAACCTTTCCAGCACTGCCGGCGGGCAATCCGCAATGTCGCGGATGTCTCCGTAAACGGCATCATCTTTCAGCACGGCAATGATCTTGTCGTCGGCCTGGCCACGGTCGATCAAACGAAACCCGCCGATGGGATGGGCATCCACCAGGATATTCCCGTGAGAAATGGATTTCTCGGTCAGCACCACAATATCCAGCGGGTCATAATCCCCCACAATATCCTCACGGCCACACTTTTCAATGGCAAACGCAGCCACTTCAGCATCACACAAAGTCTGCGGAATGAACCCATAAAGGGCAGGCAAAACGTTTGAATACTTCTGGGGCCGGTCAATTTTCAGGTACCCGCTGATCTTGTCCACTTCGTATTTGACCGTATCGGTCATCACCATTTCGATAAAACAGGTGATCTCATCCGGGGCTTTTTTGCCAATTTCCACACCGTGCCAGGGATGCGATTTGTAACGCAAACCCATCAGCCGGCCAATGGGATCCATGATTCTGTTAGCCATAATATCGCTGTTTTTCGCAAAATTACAGATAAATTCTCTTTCAACAATTTTTATTAATTTCGCTCGCAGGACAATCATTTCTTATGGCAAGGCAAGAAGACAAAATCATTGGCAGACGCTTAAAGTCTTCCTACATCTCCACCGTAGTAAGCATTACGCTGGTGCTGTTTGTATTGGGGCTCCTCGGACTGATCATCCTTCAGGCACAAAAACTATCCGACCACATGCGTGAAAGCATCGCCGTTTCCCTCTTTATTGAGGAAGATACGGCGGAGGAACCCATCAGGCAGCTGCAGAGCAGGCTGGACGACATGCCGGCAGTCAGCCTAACAAGGTTTATTTCCCGCGAGGAAGCGGCTGAAGACCTCATGGAAGAGCTGGGCGAGGATTTTGTGGAATTTCTGGGCTACAATCCGCTGACTGCTTCCATCGTGGTCAACCTCACCGCCAGTCATGCCAACCCTGACAGTCTGCAGGTATTCGAGGAAAAACTTTCTGCAGACCCCATCGTCAGCGACATCGATTATCAGCGATCGCTGATACATCTTGTCAATCAGAATGTCAAACGCATCGGGGCAGGATTACTTGTGTTCAGCATCCTTCTTTTGATGATCGCTTTTGCCTTGATCAACAACACCATACGGCTGAGCGTTTTTTCCAGGCGCTTCCTGATCAAAAGCATGCAACTTGTGGGCGCCACCCAGGCCTTCATTCGAAGGCCATTCATCATTCGTGGAGTATTACAGGGCATTATCGGGGCAGGCATCACCATCCTGCTGTTGATAGCCACGCTGTACACAGCCCAGCGGCAAATACCGGAAATGGCAGCCTTTTATGACACACGCATGCTGTTCACACTATTTGCCGTGGTATTATTGCTCGGTATTATCATCAGCTATATCTCCACCTATTTTGCCGTTAGAAAATATCTGAAAATAAAAACCGACTTTTTATATTTATACTGATGCACAAAAAACAACAAGGCGACGCACTTTTATTCGACAGGCACAAATACACCTGGCTCGTCATCGGGCTAGTGGTAACGGCCTTAGGTTTCCTGCTGATGATAGGCGGAGGCAGTGAAGATCCCGCAGAGTTCAGTGATGCCATTTTCAATTTCAGAAGGCTGACCCTGGCCCCCCTGCTGGTTCTGGCAGGTTACGGGATCCAGATCTATGCCATTATGAAGAAAACCACCAACCTTTCGGAAAAAGAAAAGCAGGAGAAACCCCCAAAATCAAAACCCACTAAAAAGAACTAATAAATGAGCTGGTTTGAAGCTTTGATACTGGGCCTTCTGCAAGGCCTTACTGAATTTTTGCCTGTCAGCAGCAGTGGGCACCTGGAATTGGGCGGCGCATTATTCGGACTGGAAGACCCCCATGATTTCTTCACCTTCAACATCATTGTGCACGGAGCCACCTTTTTAAGCGTGGTAGTGGTTTTCTGGCGCGACATTGTCCACCTTGT
>PWHO01000078.1 GCA_003555385.1 Bacteroidales bacterium | reverse complement strand
ACGTGGAGAATCACGAAGCCGGGATCGACCTGATCCTGAAAGCCCTGCTCGATAAAAATCATGGCGTGATTGACAGTGTCAATGATATCATTGCAGTAGGTCACCGGGTGGCTCACGGCGGGGAAAATTTCAGTGACAGTGCCCTGATCACCGAGGAAGTTAAGAAAAACATTGAGGATGTGATTGAGCTTGCCCCCCTGCACAACCCGGCAAACCTCAAAGGAATCACTTCCATGCAGAAACTGGTTCCCACTGTTCCCCAGGTTGCAGTGTTTGATACAGCATTCCATCAAACCATTCCTCAGCATGCTTATATGTACGCGCTTCCGTACGAACTTTATGAGAACGATAAAATCCGGCGTTATGGCTTTCATGGCCCCAGCCATAAGTATGTATTTGAAAAAGCCTGTGACGCCCTTTTCATGCGCAAGGACCATGTAAAAGCCATTACATGCCACCTGGGTAACGGTGCGTCCATCGCAGCCATTGAAAACGGCAAATCGGTAGACACCTCCATGGGGCTCACCCCCGTAGAAGGTTTGATGATGGGTACCCGTACAGGTGACCTGGACCTTGGTGCCATTCTGTATATCATGAAGAAAAAAGGCCTGAATACGGACGAAGCCAATACCCTGATCAATAAAAAGAGCGGGATGCTTGGCATCAGTGGGGTTTCTTACGATATGCGTGATATTGAAAATGCAGCATGGAAGGAAAACAACAAAAGGGCACAGCTTGCACTGGAAATGTACGCTTACAGAATTAAAAAATACATCGGAGCTTATGCCGCGGCAATGGGCGGTGTGGACCTTATCATTTTCACCGGTGGTGTCGGCGAAAACGGTGCGGAAACCAGGGAAGCCGTTTGTAAAGGGCTTGAACACCTTGGTGTGGCTTTTAACCCGGCAAAGAATACCGGATTGAGGGGCAAGCTGGAGATGATATCCAAACACGAATCCAGGGTGAAAGTCATGGTGGTTCCCACCAACGAAGAGCTGGTGATCGCATATGATACCCTGAAGATCGTCACCCAGCACCAGGAAAACAATAACGGATAATTTCCAGAACAGGCCATATTGCTGCACAGCTCATGTGACAGTAATGAGCTGCGATCAACAAATAAGGGGTTGTATCTTTTTCGCACGCATTTCAAGCGAAAAAAAGATACAATCCCTTTTGTATTTTACATTTTGCGGTCAGGGTTTATGGCTGTCCGGCAAACACCCATTCACTACCTCTGCGGATACTTTTGCATCACTTCAAAGGGCTTCATCAGCAGATCTACGTATTGGGCCCGCTGATAGGCGTAGGGATCCTTGCTGTTGGCTTTGGATAATTTACCCCGGAAGGCATCAAGGCTTTCATATCCGGCACCTTCCATCCAGACTGAAAGGTCGTTCAGCATGTCTTTGATATAACCTACCTTGTTCTTGTAGAGGGCACTCACCACCTGCACACAATCCGCACCCGCAAGAATCATTTTGGCCATATCCTCACCGGTAAATATTCCCGTGTTGGCACACAAACTGCCTTTTATCTCGTTGTGCAGCAAGCCGGCATAACGCAAAGGCAGCCGATAGTCCGTGGGCTGGCTAAGGTTAAAGGGGAAATGATGTTCTCCCTTTTTGGGATCAATGTCAGGTTGAAACAAGCGGTTAAACAACACGAAGCCATCCACGCCGGCCGAATCCATCTCCCGAACCACCTGCAGTGGGTTGGTGTAAAAGGGGCTCAGCTTTGCACTGACCGGAATTTTCACCTTCTTTCTAACCTCCTTCAATATGGCGATTTGCTCCTCCTCCTTTTGCCTCCCCGTCTGATCAAGACTATCCGGAGCGGCATAAAAGTTGAGCTCAAGGGCATCCACCCCGGTTTTTTCCATTTCCATGGCATATTCAGACCAGGTTTCTCTGTTGACACAGTTCAAACTCCCGATCACCGGTATACCCACAGCCTTCTTCAATGCCCTGAGCTTCTCAAGGTGTTCTTCGGGGCCGGCATGCCTGACTTCAGGAAACAGGCTGATCATTTCTGCATTCCGTTCATCATAGGCGTGAAGGTCTTCTTCCAGCTCAAGACTTTCCAGGTTAATCTGCTCCTCAAACAAGGATTTAAATACGATAGCTGATGCCCCTGCCTCTTCCATTTTTGCAGCGGTTCCCGGATCCATTGACAAATTGCAGGCCCCCACTATCAGGGGATTCTTCAGGGTCAGACCCATGTAGTTTGTTGATAAGTTTGCCATAGTGCTCCTCCAGTTGATTTAAGATGAAAAATGCATTTACGGTGATCCGGCCGGAAAAAAAAGCATAACTGATTTATGCCGGACCAACCCCATCATGTGTTTAATTAATAAATGTTTATCAGAGCTGAATTGTTTAATCAGTGTACCATGTTTTTTGCCGTTTCTGTTGTTTTTTGTAAATTTACAAATAGTTATCGATTGATAATCAATGTCTTAATTTAGACAAAACAGATATAGCCATGGAAAAGAAAAACAGACGACACTTTCTTAGATTAATGGCAACCCTGCCTGCGGCGGTATTTGCTAAAGGAATATTGAACGGGCATGAAGCAGAAGCCCGAAACAACACAAGTTACGACATAATGCATAAAAAAACAACCTCGTATACTCCGGGTTATGTCCGCCTTCATGAGAGCGGAGAATTGAAGGAACGGGGCGATGCACTTCATCGTATGATGCAAAATTGTAAATTATGCCCCAGGGAGTGCGGAACAGACCGCCTGAGCGGGCAACGGGGACATTGCAATGCCAATGCCACACTGGAGATCTCTTCGGCCAACCCCCACTATGGAGAGGAAAGAGAACTCGTAGGAAGCCGGGGCTCAGGTACTGTATTCTTTACAAACTGCGGGCTATTATGCGTTTTCTGCATTAACTATGAGATCAGTCACCTCGGAGAAGGAAGGGAGTACGATACAGACAACCTGGCGGACATCATGCTGGCGCTGGAAAGGAATGGTTGTCATAACATCAACGTGGTTACCCCGAGCCACTATTCACCACACATTCTGCTGGCACTTGACCAGGCAGCATCACGCGGATTACGTACCCCACTTGTGTACAATACATGCGGCTGGGAAAAAGAAAACATCCTGAAACACCTCGACGGGGTGGTGGATGTCTACCTTGCTGACTTCAAGTATATGGATGCAGAGGCGGCGGGCACTTATTCGCCGGGTGCAGACTGTTACCCGGAAGTCACACAGAAGGCCCTGCTGGAAATGCACAGGCAGGTGGGCGTTGCTGAAGCTGACCCCGAAACCAACCTGATCTATAAGGGCCTGATGGTACGGCACCTGGTAATGCCTGAAAATGTGGCAAGAAGCGACAGGGTGGTAAGGTGGATTGCCGGCAACCTCCCGAAAAACACCTACCTGAACATCATGTCGCAGTACACCCCCATGTACAAAGCATTTGATTATCCGGAGATCTCCAGGGGAATCACCAGGTCGGAATACAACAACGTGGTGACCATTGCAAGACAGGAAGGACTAACCAATTTACGGCTCCAGATGCGGTAGAGAATAAGGGAGTTACACATGCCGGAAAACCCGCTTAACCGGGAAAGAGCATGTTTCACAGGCAAAAGAAAAAGCGGCCGGAGATATGAAGGGAACACATCAGCTGCCGCTTTAACCACCAAAACAAAAACAACATTAACCACTAAGTAAAACCAACCAATAGCTTCGAAAGCCATCGCGCTGTGTTTATGAGTGGTTCAATTTATGAAAATATTTCGTTATATCCTAATTAATCGGCGGCTTTTTTCAATTCCGTCGATAAAAAGGCATTGGACTGTTGAATCTGTGAGGAGAGAACTGATGCTGATGAAGGGGGTTGAATGGGTTCACCCCGGATGACATATTGATTTCAGCCCCGAAACGCAAATTGTCAGTTACCTTGTAGTCGAACCCGAACATCATCCCCCTTGGATTGGTGTCAAAAGCCATGGGATTCATTTGCTGACCAAGCTCACCCATATCTCTCCTTTCAACCCAGGTACCGCCAGTCAGGCTCAATCTCGGATTCACCTTGTATGAACCATAGGCATAAACCGTGGTGCTGAACATCCGTTGGCCCTGAAAGTTTTGCATTGCACCGTGGTCGCCGGCTGATCCGAAAGGTGCAATGGTTGAACCGCCCCGGATCTGACCCGAGGAAAAAATGGTGCCTACCTCAAGGTGAAAATTCCTGCTTACATCCAGCCCAAGGTGCGGAGAAATTGTATTGGTGAACATTGACCCTCCGTATCTGCCTGTTGTGAATGCAGTACCAAATTGCATCCCAAACTGCGGAGAGGGTGAAAACTCCGTTTCCTGCTCCAGCAGCCTCTCATCACTACCCTGTGCGAAGGAAGGAGAGGAAACCACCAGTAACAACAAAATTAACGCCGTGGCAAAAATCATTTTTGCTTTCATAATCAATCATTTTAATCCCCTCAAATTTACAAATTATCTGAATCATTTCAAAGATATGATTTGATTTGCATTGCATCCGGCAAATCTCTATTTTTACATAAATTACAAAGCGATAAATATGATAAAAAAGAAATACAAATACGGATTGGTACTGAGCGGCGGCGGCACAAGGGGGTTTGCCCATCTGGGTGCGATCAAAGCCCTGGAAGAACATGGTATCAAACCCGATATCATTTCAGGGGTGAGTGCGGGAGCAATTGTCGGGGCCCTGTATGCAGACAGCAAAAATGCGGAAGAGGTGCTGAAAGCCCTGATCAGTAAAAACCTGGTGGCTTTTTTGCGCCTGGTTATCCCCAAAGACGGGATGTTGAAAATGACCGGATTCGAAAAAACTTTACGCAAAACACTCACCGCAAAAACTTTTGAGGAGCTGAAAATTCCACTCATCCTGCATGCGATGAACATCAATACAGTCGAATATACCCGCTTCGACAAAGGAGACCTGGTGCAGGCCATCAAGGCTTCATCATCCATCCCGGTGGTATTTCCGCCGGTGGAAATCGACGGGCACCAATATCTTGACGGAGGCATTGTCAATAATTTTCCGGTTGAACCACTGGAAGGCAAATGCAAAACCATCATCGGTATCAACGTGAACCCCGTTGGCCATGAAGATCATATTTCCGGGCTGAGAACCATCGCAATCCGTTCATTTCACCTCACCATGCGCAATCACGCTGAAACCAGGAAAGACAAGTGTGACATCTACATCGAACCCGAAGATCTCCAGCATTATGGGATTATGGATCTTTCAAGTGCCCGGAAGGTTTTTGATATCGGATACAAAAAGACGAAGGAGGTGTTGGCAAATCATTAAACCAGAGCCGTTCATGTAACCAATTCCCTGCCTGCTTCACAAGCTGTTCTTTTCTTACCTTTGCAACTTATGGAAAATGTTGACTTTTAACCTTCAGAGAAAACATGACTGGCAATAATATATATATCTACGACTCTTTAACGCGCCGGATGGAGAAATTTACACCGGTAACACCTCCCTTTGTGGGGCTTTATGTTTGCGGCCCGACGGTATACGGCGACGCCCACCTGGGTCACGCACGTCCGGCCATCACATTCGACCTGGTATTCCGCTACCTGAAACATCTCGGTTACAAGGTTCGCTACGTGAGGAACATTACCGATGTGGGGCACCTGGAAGGAGATGCCGACTCCGGGGAAGACAAGATCACCAAAAAAGCACGGCTGGAACAACTGGAGCCCATGGAAGTGGTGCAGTATTATTCTGACCGCTATCATGACGACATGGACAGGTTGAATGTGCAAAAGCCCAGCATCGAGCCCAGGGCTTCAGGCCACATCATTGAACAGATAGAAATGGTGAAGGCCATTTTGAATGCGGGTTATGCATACGAAGTGGACGGCTCGGTGTATTTTGATGTCAAAAAATACAATGAGCAACATCATTACGGCAAACTGAGCGGACGCAACGTTGAAGAAATGATGGCCGGAAACCGGGAGCTGGAAGGACAGGAGGAGAAACGTCATCCGGCCGATTTTGCCCTGTGGAAAAAAGCATCACCCACCCACCTGATGCGCTGGCCTTCACCCTGGGGAGAAGGCTTCCCGGGCTGGCACCTGGAGTGTTCAGCCATGAGTGCCAAATACCTGGGCAAGGAATTCGACATCCACGGGGGCGGCATGGACCTGCTGTTTCCCCACCATGAGTGTGAGATCGCCCAGTCAAATGCCACATTCGGCCACGACACCGTCCGTTATTGGATGCACAACAACATGATCACCATCAACGGGCAGAAAATGGGCAAATCCCTCGGGAACTTTATCACTCTCAGGGAGTTTTTCAGCGGAAAGCACCAGGAGCTGGCCAGGGCTTACGGCCCCATGACCATCCGCTTCTTCATCCTGCAGGCACACTACCGGAGTACCCTTGACTTCAGCAATGAAGCATTGCAGGCAGCGGAAAAAGGACTTCAGAGACTGCTGCAGGCCCTTGAAACCCTGGAGCAACTGAACCCGTCTGATAAGTCCACAACAGATGCCGGCAACCTGGCTGAGAAATGCCATACTGCCTTGCAGGATGATTTTAACAGCCCAGTGGCCATTGCTCATCTGTTTGATGCCGTTAAAACCATCAATGCCTTGCGTGACCGCAGGGAAACCCTTTCCGGGGAAGGCCTGGAAAAGCTTCGGGGTACTTTCAGGTTATTTCTGGTGGACATTTTCGGATTAACTGCGGAAAATGATGACCATGGACCGAAGGATGAACTACTGGAGGAACTCATGGAACTCATCCTGGAACTGCGGAAAAATGCCCGTGAAAACAAAGACTGGGAAACGGCCGACAAGTTGCGCGATGCCCTTCAGCATATGAATATTACCGTAAAAGACAGCAAAGAAGGAAGCAGCTGGGAAATCAACCATTAATTTCTTTATCTTTAATACTGATAAACCCCCTTCATGCAACCATTCAACACCAACACACAAACGGATCATGACCATTACCTGGCGCTGATTCTGGAAGGGAACAGGGCGGCCGCCTCCGTTCATATCAAAGGTCTGGCAGCACAAGGGGTCAGCATCCGGGATATTTACGAGAACATCATAAAAACAGCTTTGTACCGGGTGGGTGAGCTCTGGGAAAGCAACCAGATCACCGTGGCAGAGGAACATATTGCCACCTCGGTTACCGAAGGCATCATGAATGAGCTTTTTTACGACATTGTTTCCCGGCAGCGCCAGGCGAGAAAGGTGGTACTGGGCTGTGTGGAAACCGAATTCCACCAGGTAGGGGTAAAAATGGTGGCGGACATATTTGAGATGAAAGGGTGGGACACTTATTTCCCCGGATCCAATGTCCCGGCGAATGAAATGATCCGGTACATTGAAAAACAACGTCCGGACATGGTAGCCCTTTCCGTCAGCATTTACTCCCACATTCCCCTGCTGGAAAAAATGCTCCGGCTGATCCACCACACGTTTGATCTCCCGGTGATCATCGGGGGGCAGGCTTTCCGTCATGGAGGCAAAGAATTGGCAGAAAAATACCCACGTACCCGCTATATGGCAGACCTGAAAGAACTGGAAACTTTTATTGACCAATACCAAACCTAATGGATAAAAAAAATCTTATCGTCAGTGCCGCCAAACTGGGGCCCTTCAGCAAAGCCACAGCCGAAGCTTATGCAGCTGCCTCTCAGCGTTTGGTTGCCCGGATCAACGAACAGATGCTTTCGCGCCCTGATATCGATAAACTGGTCGGGGAGGCCGGCCGGGAGATGATGTGTGACAACCATGCCAATCATGCCCGCTTCATTGCGTCCATACTGGAAAACCACAACCCTGAGGTGTTGGTGGAAACCATATTATGGGTATT
>PWHO01000216.1 GCA_003555385.1 Bacteroidales bacterium | reverse complement strand
GCAATGTTGGTCATATAAGGAGGGCTGAAAACCAGCTCCTGTTTACGCGCTTCGGTGATGGTGACATTGCCGAAGCCGATTGTTCCGTCTTCTGCATCCACCATTTTCCGGTAGAATACACTCCAGTCTGTTTCTTCCACAAATTGGATGTCCAGGTCCACCTGATAGGTGTCCGATACGAAACGGCCAAAATCCCTCATGAGCTCCACGGTGACCCCGGTGAGGCGCCCATCGTTTCCGGAGTAGGCAAAACCTTCCGCCGGCACGTACAATGCCAGTAAAGTGCCATGGCCTTTTTCCTGAACGGTTTCCCAGGAATCACCGGAATCAACGGCTGTGCCGGGTTGCCTGCAGGCGGTGAACAGGATTCCTGTGGTCAGCAGGATGAAGAATAACAGGTTTCGGGTTCGTGGCGGAAAATAGTCCTTATGTGTATTTTTTTGCATGGCTTGTTCGGTGTCTTTCATGGTAAAGGAATTTAAATAAAAATCCGGTTAGTGGAGCAACACCCCAAAAAGTACGAAGAATGCTATGGCTGCCGCTGCGGCTACCATGGCGTAGGGCATCTGGGTGCGCACATGGTCGATGTGGTCGCTGGCGGCGGCCATGGAAGATACCAGGCTGGTGTCGGAAATGGGTGACACGTGGTCGCCGAATACCCCGCCTCCAAGCACGGCGGCCAGGCTCAGTGGCAGGCTCACCTCCATGGCCATGGCAGTGGGTACGGCGATGGGTATCATAATGGCAAACACGCCCCAGCTGGTGCCGGTGGAGAAGGCAATAAAGGCTGCAGTGACGAAGATGACGGCGGCAACCAGGGTGGGGTGCAGGAAGCTTTCTGTCACGGAGGCCACCCAGACACCTGTGCCCAGTTCACGGGTGGTGTCGCCGATGGCAAAGGCCAGCATCATCAAAATGGCCAGGGGGATCAGCCCCCCGATCCCTTTCAGCGACAGGTCAAATACTTCCTTGACTGTCATGATCCGCTGGATCACAGGCAGTAAACCTGCCACGGTGATGGCAGCGATTACCGACCAGAGTACGGCCAGTGAGCCGGTGCCGGCGGTAATTTGCCCGTCCCCGGTGATGTACAGTCCGACGGGCATCATGACCATCATGGTCAGCACGGGGAGTATCATATTCATGGGGCGGTGCGGGATATGCTCCTTGGCCTGCATGGAGGTGATCTCTTGCGACACCATGGGTACGGCCCCGTCGGCAATGGTTTTGCCGGTGATGCGGGCGCGGTGTTCTGCCTTTTTCATGGGGCCGAAGTCTTTGAAGGTGATGATGATGAAAGCCACCATCAGCAAGGCAAAAATGGCGTAAAAATTCAGCGGGATGCTCCGGATAAATACCTGGACAGGGGCTGCGACCATTTCGCTTTCCAGCAGTCCGATAACAAATGCGCCCCAGGCATTGAGGGGAATGAGGATACAAACGGGGGCAGAGGTGGAGTCCAGGATATAGGCCAATTTTTCACGCGACATCCGCAGTCGCTCAAACAGCGGACGGGATACCGAACCGGATACAAGGCAGCATATGCTTGACTCGATGAAAATCACAAAGCCGATGATGCCGGCCATTCCTGCAGCCCCGCGGGGGGTATGGGCCAGCTTCCTGCCCTGCACCCAGTTTACAAATCCGCTTACTCCGCCGCTGCGCTGGGTAAGCGTGATCAGTGCCCCGATCAGGGCGCAGAAAATGATCACCCGGGTGTTTCCCGGATCCTGGAATACCCCCACCAGGGCATCAATACTGTGGGCGAGACCCGCCAGTACGTTCCAGTCTGCCAGAATCACCCATCCCAATAGTATTCCGAGAAATAAGGAAAGGTAAACCTGCCGGGTGGTGATGGCCAGCAAAATGGCCACCAGGGGAGGGAGGATCGAAAGCCAGCCGTAATCCATGAGGCAACGTAGTTTTATTATTGGTTTTGGATATGGTGAATGGACAATCTGTGTTTCGGGTGCCAAAATAGTAAATATATGCCACATTTGTCTTTGAGTGATTCGGGTGACGTTATGAATTGTGTGCAATCATTTCCATCAACAGGCAAGTTAAAGTGCTGAGCATGGGGGGAGGCAATTAATGTTTAACTTTGTTGACGAAATACACCCAGGGTTCAGAAATACACCCAGGGTTCATTTAATGATCAAAGCCATATGCTGACAACAGTGAAACGCTTCCTGAAGCGCCTTTCGTGGGGCTATTCCGGTGATAAATATTATGGCCGGCTGGCCCGGAAGTATCAGAAGAGAAGGGAAAAGAAAAAGTGGTGGCACCAGGAAAACAAGGTGGTGAAGGATTTTCTGCATGCCCTTCCGGAAGGAGTTACCGTGGTGGATGTCCCGTTTGGGACGGGCCGTTTTGTGCCCTTTTACCTGGAGAAAGGAATGCGGGTGCATGGCCTTGATTCTTCCCCTGAAATGCTGGGAGCAGCCCGGGAATTGCTGGGTGAGGATTTTGAAAAGTGCGAAACCGTGGTGGGGGATGCGGCACAGCTCCCCTATGAGGATAATTTCGCGGACCTGGTGGTGTGTTTTCGCTTTCTTCAGTCCATTATTCCTTATAAAACCGTCAAAACTGTATTAAGAGAGTTTCACCGGGTTACTCGTTCGCAGGCTTTACTCGAACTGAAAGTGAGGCATGACAGCCTGAAAAATGTCAGGTCGCCAGGAGAAGACCGGTCGATTCGCGATACGATGAAAATGGAGGACATCCGCAGCTTATTGGAGAATGCAGGTTTTGAAATTGAAGATGCGATTCCCGTAAGTCGGCGCAAAACCCATGTGCTGACGGCCTTTGTCTGCAGGAAAAAATAAAATACTGGTGTTGTTTTATTCGGACCGCCCCCCTTCCCCGGGCAGGGTCCCGTCTTTGCCCCGGGACTCGTCTTTACCCCGGGACTCGTCTTTGGCCCGGGTCTCATCCATCCACTCTGTCACCAGCCTTACAAAATCGTAGTTAAAATTCTCCCGCCAATACTGAGCATCATTGCGGATTGAAATGGCGTGCGGGATGTCGTTCGCGAAAATGAATGAGTGGTCGGTGTTGGGAACGGATATAAACCGGGCTTTTCCGGGGTTATAATGGTTTACGATGTCCGCAATGAGTTCATGTTCCCAGGGGTTAAAGGCAATATATTCCCCTTCCCCGTGCAGGGAAAGGACATATGCATTGGTGTTGCTCCAGGCCCGGAACAAGTTTGTGTCCTGAAGTTGCTGCCAGAAGGTGTAATGTCGGCCATTCATCACACCTCCTTGTTCATATCGCCAGTTGTTTTCCATAAATTCCGCCATTTCCGGATCCTGTATAAGCATTTCCGGGTCTTCCTTTTCGATCATGAAGCGGTAGTAGAACCTGACCGCCCGCTGATGCGAGGCTTCATTATCCAGGTAGTCCTGCCCCATCATCAGTCGCTGTATTCGATGTTGTTCTGTAAAATATTCGAACCAGGGCCTGACCACAGTGCCGTACACAATAATGCCCCTGGGGTCAAAATCAGGTTGCATCAAGGGTGCCTGTACGCCTCCCATGGAATGTCCGAACACGAATACATTGTCATGATCGATGAAGTCATATTTTTTCAGGGCATTGAAAGATGCCTCAAACAGTGATGCCTCCTCGAAAAGGGTTATTTCCCGGCAACTCCTGCTGCTGCGGGAATCACCCACCCCGGCTTTTTCGGTCTTGATCACCACATAGCCTTCCTTGCTGATGCCCTCCAGTAATTTCCGGGTGGTGCTGTGTTCATGCAGGTTATCCATGGAGCTACAGGTATAGCCCTGAATGAAAAACAGGGCAGGATATTTTCCGGGTATTTCAGGTTTATGGATGATGGTCCTGACGTAGCCGTCTTCAAACGCAACCTGGTCATAGAGCACATTGGCATAAGGAGATGTTTCCTGAGGAACACCTCCCATGACTCCGCGAAGTGTCAGGGGTGTTTCACCTCTTTTTATGCTTAGTTCAACATAGTCGCCTTCCTGGTAGCCGCTGATATGACGTACAAATTCTGTCGCTGACCTGGCTGGCTTTTCATTGGCGGAAAGGATGATGTCGCCCTTTAGCAGCCCGATCGATCCGGCCGTGCTGCCATCCAGCACATAGTCGACCAAAACTCCTGTGGACTCTTCAAGGTTTTGGGCCCGGATCAGGGAGTCGCATACTTCAAGCAGAGCAGCGCCCAGAAATGCCCTTCGGGGAAGGTCAGCCATGACAGTGTTTGCAGATAATGCAAACAGCAGTAAAACAATGAGTCGGGACAGTCGCATGGTTAAAATGGGTTGGTTGGTTAAAATGTCAACTCATAACCGTCATCAACACCCTTTCTCACGGCGGGGATGCCTTCTTTCATCCAAACCGGTGCCGGTTTGTCTTTCAGATAATGGTCAAAGAACTGGTACATCCTGACGGAAAGGTCCATCATATTCGGACGGCGGGGGAGGTTGTGGGCTTCATCATTGTAATTGAGCATCCATACGGGTTTGCCCAGTCTTCTCAGGGCCATGAAATACTCAATGCCCTGGTACCATGGAACGGCCCCGTCGGCGTCATTGTGCATCATCAGCAGGGGAGTGTTCACTTTGTCGGCGAAGAACACCGGGGAGTTTTCAATATAACGCAATGTTTCATCCCAGATGGTGCCACCGATGCGGCTCTGGGTTTGCTCATACTGGTAAATTCTGCTCATGCCTGTTGCCCAGCGGATCCCGCCGTAAGCACTGATCATATTGCTCACCGGTGCACCCGCCATGGCTGCTTTGAATATATCTGTCTGTGTGATCAGCCAGGCGATCTGGTAGCCGGCCCAGCTCTGACCCTGAATGCCTATATTTTCACGGTCAATAAAATCGAACTGGTTTGTCATGGCCTTGGTGCCGCTGACAATGGAGTTGTAAGCGCTTTGGCCGGGATAACCTACTGTGTATGGAATATCGGTCATGAATACGACATATTCGTTGCTTACGCTGTAGGACCGGTTGATGGTGGAGCGGCTGGGTGCGGGAACCTGGTGATTGTGCAGGCCATCGGATGAGCGCTCATAAAAGAATACGATCATGGGATATTTTTTATCCGGATCCATGTCTTCCGGCGTGTACAGCAGTCCCTGCAAAGTGTCATTTGCAAAGGAAACCCATTCCACAAGCTCCACTTCGCCCCAGCGATAATCAGATTGTTGCGGATTGGCCACAGATATCTGTTGCGGGTTGCGGAAATTGATGTCGCTGGCCCAGAGATCAGGATACATTTCAAAGGTGCTTTTTCGCCACAGCAGCCTGTCTGCTTCTTTTGCTTTTTCCGGGGTATAGTAGCGCACGTCATCCATCACGATAAGTTGCGGGTTGCGGGAACGGTTGACCCTGGCGTGGAAGAACCCACTTTGTTTGGTATACAGATGGAAAGCGGAAAGCATGATGTCGTCCCTGCGTCCGATATGATCGGTGTCGGGATCAAGGTCCACATAACGGAAGCGGATGTCGTTGTCGCGGCCGTACCCGTTGGTGACTGCTTCGGGTGCGTCATTGCCGGTGGGGTCAACCCGCCAGATATCGAAGCGATCGTAGATCAGTACATAGTTGTCATTTTCGATCCATCCGGCAATGCCGTGCGGATCGGGCTCGCTGGGTGCGTCGTGCAACTCGTCCCATACAGGGTGGGGGATGGCTTCTGTGAGATTGACATGGGTCCGGTCTTCCAGAGACATGGCATACCAGTCACGTTCATCCTGGTTGTAGTACAACAGGTACTTTCCGTCCGGAGAAAGTCTTGGGTCTCCCGTGGTGGAGCGGTGTACCGAGCCGCGGTGTTTTTCCAGTATCAGTTCTCTTTCCCCTGTGTTTACATCCACAAGATACACATCGCGGTAGTCTCCGGATTCAAAGGAGTTGGGGATGAGGTAGGGAAGGAGGGACTCTCCCATCTCGATGTGGCCGTTGCCATGCTGGCGGGTAGTGACATCCGGTATATCCTTATCGGCCAGCTGAACCATCCGGCCATCATCAATATGAAAAACAGCCGCATAGGTGCGCCTGAGTTCCTGGTCTTTCTGAACCAGCTGCATGGGCTGGATCAGTGGGTCTTCATAATGCCATACGTCCAGTTTATGGGTGTCCTCATTGTCTTTCTTTCTTGCTTTTACTTCTTCCTCTGACGGGATGGGTGCCGTACCGAAAAACAACCGGGATCCATCATCGGTGAAGCGAAGGGAAGCATATGCGCTGGCGCTCCAGCCATCCTTCATTCCTGCTGTAGTTGGCTGGACGATCCGGACAGCTTCCTGCCTGCCTTCCTGCCACTGGAAAATATCATACACATGAGGAGCCTCCGTGTCATCCGCAAAAAGGAAGGCTGCCCGGGTGCCTGCCTTGTCGGTGGTGATCCGCCTGCTTTCGCCTTCTCCTTCAAAAACGACCGTGGATTCCAGTGAGTTGGTATTGAAAACCTTCACACTGCTTTGTTTGCTGTTGTTATCGTTTCCTTCCAGCCGGATCAGGGCCAGCAGTTCACCGTCAGCCGAAAGGTCATATCCGGTGACATTGCCGAAGCGGTGTGTCACCAGGTTAAAGGGGTTGTGTACTTCCAGGGCTTCTCCTTCCTCCTCATTTTCCGGATCTTTTTCCAGGTGGTAAACAATCCACGGAGAGGATTGCTCCGGAAGGGTGAAAGATTTTACATTTTCAATGGTGGTTGTTTGCCTGTCTTCCAGCAGGCGGATGGCAAGTTCACTTTTGGGCATTTCCGCGCGCGACCGGCCTTCTTCTTCGGCATTTTCTATCGCTTCTTTCGAAGGGGTTATCAGGTAACCCAGGAAGTCGCTGTCTGCAGAGAAAGCCGCCCTGGTACCCCGTGGCATTGAATCGGTTTCGTTGGTTTCCAGGTTGACCAGGTAGAGCCATCCGTCTCCCACCTGGGGGTTGATCTCATAGGTGGCCCACTTCCCGTCCGGGGATAGCTGCTGCCGTTGTACGTTTTTCCAGTTGTCATACACTGAATGATCCAGCGGGATTTTATCCGATTGGGAAAATGCCGGCAGGGCCAGGCAAAAAATAAATACTAAACTGAGGTAAAAAACAGGTTTTTTCATAACTGTTAAAAGGAATTGGTTGGTGGTTATGGAATGGTTCAGTAAGATTTATATTCAGGTAGTTTTTCTTCTTTGACCCAATGAAAATCGGGTTCAAAGCTAAGGGCTTTTTCCAGTATGGCAATGCCCTTTTCCACATCACCGGTTTCTTTATGGGCCTCAGCCAGGGAAACAAGGGTGCTGAGGTACAACCAACGGTGGTTGTTTTCCATGTTCGCTTCCATCATCTCAATGGCTTGCTGGTAATGCTCCATGGCCTTACTTTTGGAGCCCCCGAAAACCCCCGGTGCATAATACAGCAGGTTGCCTTTTTCAATATGGCCTCTTGGGTAAGAGGGGTTTATTTCCAGGGCTTCATCGATGAGGCGGCTGCTGCGGGGCCCCAGCCGAATTCCCCGCCAGGGCCGGAGGCCGATACGAAAACCGTAAAAAGCCGCCTCAAACAGTTTGGCCTCTGCAATGTAGCTGCTGTTGTCTGACAATATGTCGAGGTAACCTCCCGCTTTGTCAAGGGTGGCTTCTGCTTCTTTTTCCTTTTCGGTTCCTAGATAATAACCGATTAACCCATACTGAGCGAGCAGAATATCGTAAAGCAGTCCGGGGTCCGGTTGTTGCCGGTACTCAAATTCCATGGTCTGCAGGGTGTTTTCCCACAACGGCATGCGGTCATGTACGTAAGCACGGTAGATCATGTGCTGGAATCCTGCGCGTCCGTTGCTTTGATTCGCCCGGAGAGGCATTGCCAGCAGCAGGATCAACCCTGGCAGCATTATTAAATATTGATAGATCGGCCTTTCCATGTGTTGGTCTTTTTGAATGTGCGATAG
>PWHO01000082.1 GCA_003555385.1 Bacteroidales bacterium | reverse complement strand
TAGATTTTCCCAGTCTTCTTCCGTAAGGCTATCTTCAACAGTAAAGGTCTCTGTATCCGTACCCGTGTTTTCAACTACAATATCGTAGTCGATAACCTGCCCCTCGGCATAATAGGTTTTTGGAGTGGCTACTTTGGTGATTAGCAGCCCTTCCTTTGTGACGACTTCGTAAGCACTTACGGAGATGTCACCTGCTTCAGCGGTAGCAGTATTTGCCACGAAACCGTTGTCCATATCATCCTGATCGATTGTATAGGTGGTTGTCAGCACCTCACTTCCTCCCTCATCAAGCGTGATATCTGACCATGTATCTCCTGTAAGGTCATCAGTGACAGTAATACCACTTATTGTAGTCGTACTGGTGTTTGTAACCACAATGTCATATTCTATCTCATCATCGATATCGGAGAAAGTCTGTGGGGTTGCGGTTTTTGTGATGGTAAGGTCTCCCGTTGCATCCGCGGATTCCTCTGGTTCATTCATTGTGCCACCGCCGGCAAATGTTACGGCTCCGGTTCTTGCAAGCGCCCTGCCATCTATAATAGCTCCGGTGTTCATGGTAATAGAAACCAGTGCCAGGATATTGCCTTTAAATTTTGTATCATTTCCTATTGTAGCGGAAGAACCCACCTGCCAGTATACATTATTCGCTTTGGCGTCGTTAATCAATTCTATGTCACCGCCAGATGTAGTAGTCAGGGTAGATTCTATCTGAAATATCCATACTGCATTTTCATCACCACCAGCATCAAGCGTTAAAGGGGTATCGGGTGGATGTTGATTTATAAACTCCCGGTGCAAGTGTAAGGCCACCCTGGTTGCCTGATATTGTAGCTCCGGCCGGACGACCTTCGGCAAAAAGGTAGGCATCCCGCAAGTCCTGTTTAGCATCGGGAAGTCTATCATTGGGGTCCTCATCGGCGGCTAAAACAACCCCATTATTTAAAGTTAAATTCGCAGGATACCCAGTAATTGAAGACATAACGCCCGGATATAATCCGACATCCATGTCATTAATCGTAGTTTCAGTACCATCAAAACTGATCTCAGTTGCAGCAAGAATGGCAAAGTCAGCCGCTGATTTCAGATCAGGCGCTATCTGTCCGAAGCCCGATAGCGGGATCGCGAACAGAAAGACAGCAATAATTGTTTTGGTAAATTTTCCTTTCATGGCCTTGAATTTTTATGACTAATTACGACTGTAAAGTAAATGAATTAAATCGAGCTTTACAAATACAATACAATGAATTAATTGAATTTTCTAATATAACGGCAAATTTATATGAAATGGCTGCATGCCGTATTACATAATTATGGAATAAAGTTATAAGATAAAAGCCATCATATGGCAGCTACTTCCCGATACAGAACTTCCCGAAAATCTCTCCGAGAATCTCATCCGAGGTGACCTCACCGGTAATACTTCCAAGGTGATGCAGGGCCGAACGCAGGTCAATGGCCAGCAGGTCGCCGGGGATCTGGTCATCAAGGCCTTTGCGAATGTCGGAAATGGCTTTTGAGGTATGGCTCAGGGCTTCATAATGCCGGATGTTGGTCACGATGGCCCCTTCATCGCCAGCAGCAGAAACTTCCGCAGATTTCAGCAGACTGTCGGTGATCATGGAAATGTTCTCTTTGCGTTTTGCCGAAACAAAAATGGTCTCCAGATCCACCAGATTGCGGAAATGGTGCGGAATCTCCTCCATCAGGTCAATTTTGTTGGCAATGAGCACCAGTCGTTTCTCTTCTTCCTCATCCCCTACCTCTTTCCTGAATTCAGTGATGGTTTCCACGATCTCTTCCATACTGGTTTCACTGGCATCGAACAGGTAAAGAATTACATTGGCCATACGGATCTTTTCATAGGTCCGTTCAATCCCGACTGATTCGATTTCGTCCTGGCTGTCGCGCAGCCCAGCCGTATCGATAAACCGGAAAGCCACCCCGCTGAGGGTGATGGTATCCTCAATGGCGTCGCGGGTAGTACCGGGAATCTCGCTGACAATGGCCCGCTCTTCATTCAATATGGCATTGAGCAGGGTCGATTTGCCCACATTGGGCTTTCCGATGATGGCCACGGGAATACCGTTTTTCAACACATTTCCCATGGAGAAAGATTCCCGGAGCCGGGCCACTTCATCGTCAATGTCATCCAGCAGGGAAGACAAGGCAGAGCGGTCGGCAAACTCCACATCCTCCTCACTGAAATCCAGTTCCAGTTCAATCAGTGAGGCAAACTCCAGCAATTTCTGCCGCAATTCTCTGATGCGATCGGAAAAATGCCCCCGCATTTGTCGCAAAGCCATTTTCCGGGAGGCTTCCGAGTTGGAGGCGATCAGGTCAGCCACTGCCTCAGCCTGGGAGAGGTCCATTCTGCCATTGAGAAAAGCGCGCAGGGTGAACTCACCCGGGCGGGCCATGCGCGCACCCTGGTCCATCATCAGCTTGAGAATCTGTTGCTGAATATAGGGAGAGCCATGGCAGGAAACCTCCACCACGTCATCGCCCGTGTAACTGCCGGGAGACACAAATTTGGTCAGCAATACCTCGTCGACCACCTCGCTTCCGTCTGTGATCTGCCCCAGCAGCATGCGATGTGAAGCTGCCCGGGCCAGGGTCATCTCCTTGTTGCGCGGCAGAAAAAGCGCGGCTGCAATGTCAAACGCTTTGGGTCCGGATAGTCGCAGCACGCTGATTGCGGCAGTTCCGGGTGCCGTGGCGGGGGCACAAATGGTTTCTGTCAGATCATGAAACTGCATAACTGGATAAATTATGGATGATGCGGCATATGCCTGTAACAAAAATACGGATTCCTTTTTTTGTATATTTGAAAAAATATTTACAAAATTTCAATTAAGTCAATTGTCATGGGTGTACTGGTTAACAAAGATTCCAGGGTGATCGTTCAGGGATTCACCGGCTCAGAAGGCACGTTTCATGCCATACAGATGATCGAATACGGGACCAATGTGGTGGGTGGTGTAACCCCGGGCAAAGGGGGACAAACCCATCTTGAACTGCCCGTCTTCAACAGCGTGGGAGATGCGGTAAAAGAAGCCCGCGCCAATGTCAGCGTCATCTTTGTACCTCCTCCCTTTGCGGCAGATGCCATCATGGAGGCGGCCGATGCGGGTATTGAAGTAATTGTCTGTATCACCGAAGGAATCCCGGTTCAGGACATGCTGAAAGTACACGAATATCTGAAAACCAGGTCATCCAGGCTGATCGGGCCGAATTGCCCAGGTGTCATCACCCCGGGAGAAGCCAAGGTGGGCATCATGCCCGGTTTTATCCACCAAAAAGGAAGCATTGGCATTGTGTCACGTTCCGGCACCCTCACCTATGAAGCAGTGGACCAGGTAACCAAGGCAGAATTGGGGCAATCCACCTGCATCGGCATCGGCGGCGATCCCATCCCCGGAACTTCCATGAAAGAAGCCGTTGAGTTGCTCATGAATGACACGGATACGAAAGCCATCATCATGATTGGTGAAATCGGCGGAGGCATGGAGGCGGAAGCGGCCCGTTTTATCCGTGACCACGGCACCAAGCCGGTGGTGAGTTTCATTGCAGGAGCCACTGCCCCCAAAGGACGTACAATGGGGCATGCCGGAGCCATCATTGGCGGAAAAGACGATACCGCGGAAGCCAAAAAGGAGATCCTGAAAGCGTGTGGAGTGCATGTGGTGGAATCACCGGCCGACATCGGAAAAACCGTTCAAAAGATCCTTGCTTAAGCAGCAACTTTCAACCTTATTCCTCTTCTTCAATAGGAGCGTATTGCAGCGCCCCGATATCCGGCGGCAGCAGACGCTCGTTGCCAAAAAGATCATAGGGGATGCCGCTTCCGATCTCCGGGTTCCCCGCACCAATAGCGGGAGATTCTTCCGACAGCCGGAAATCATGTTTTCCACTGTCGTTAAACAACGGATCCTCATTCACCAGGGTATTGATGAAGGCAGAAGATGAGGTATCCAGTTCAGTGGTCCGGATCAGGCAGTGGTCAAACGTAAAATCAACCACTGTCCCCTCATACAGGTCAAACCCGATCTCCTCCCCGTTGTTTCCGTAAATGATGCTGTTCCCGAAATACAGTTGCTCAAACGGGCGCAGCTGCACATTGCCGTCCAAATCCTCATAAAAATTATTGATGATCACCGAAGGGGTGTTCCGGATGTCGATATTGTAGTAATTTGCCACGGTGAGATGCCGGAAATCGTAACGCCCGCCCAGGGCCAGAACCATGGCATGCTGGCCGCAGTTGACGATGGCGGTGTTTTCTGCCTCTACATAGCTTCCCTGGGCAAGCAGGCCGGCCAGTTGCATGTTTCTGATCTGGGTATTCCTGAGTGTCAGTGTCGGATCCACTGCACTTCCCAGGGTATCCACATGCAGCCCCACTGTCCCGTTTTTTATGACGGCATGTTCAATTTCATGGTCACGGCTGGTGGCTGTCAGCCATATTCTCCCCCATTGACCGGGCTGATCACGGTAGAACGACTCCAACCTGTCGCCCTGGATGGTGACCGGATGCTCCGCCGTGCCTTCCACTTTCAGCGTGGAACGCCCCAGGAAGATCAAACTGGCATTGTTGTGCATATGAATGCGGGCACCTTCTGTAACACGAAGAGTTACCTCCGGGGCAACCACCGCCTGGCCATAAACCACATAAGGCAACCCGGCCTTCCATTCCGTATCTGCATCGATGATGTGATATTCAATACCGCTTTCCGGATCGGTATAATTGGGATGAATAAAACGGGCATCCTGCCCCCAGGCCACCAGCTTCACATCCCGGATATTCTGGTTGACATTGAAAACAATGCTGTCGGTGATGGTCAGCGGCAACTCCTGGTTGACCGGGTCTACCGTCACCTCCACAAATACGTAAAGACTGTCCCTGGCTTCAATCTCCACATCCTCAATATGGGTTCCCGAACGCCCATCCACGTTCATCCGGTAATAGGATGCAGGCCCGCCGGCCAGGGAAACCGAATTGATCCGGACCCGGCGGCTGTGCGTATTGTATACCTTAAACGAACGGGTGGATGAACCCCGGGTAGTGAACACGGTATCAAACAACAGGGAATCCCGCGAAAAACTCAGCTCGATGGAGGGATCGGCATCAAAGCCGTCGTCTCTGCACGACCATAAAGCACTGCCGGCAAGGCAAATAAACAAAAGCATCAAAAAGGAACGCAGCAGGCGCATACACATAAATTTTGGTACCCGGAAATGATAACGCACAGGGTGCGTCGGTGGTATAAAAAATCGACAAAAACGTTTGCAGCAAGCAAAATTAATGTATTTTTGCAGCCTAAAATAAGTTCACCATGGCAAAAAGCAAAAAGAAAAAAGACGACGACAAAAACATTGTAGCGGTTGAGGAAGCCCTCAGTAAATCGGAACAGTTTATTGAGCGCAACCAGAACACCATTATCTACACGGTGGCTGCTATTGTTATCCTCATCGCAGGCTATATCGGCTATACCCGCTTTATTCTGGAACCCAGGGAACAGGAGGCACGTTCCGAAATTTTCATGGCCCAGAGTTATTTTGAGCAGGAAGAATATGAACTGGCACTGGAGGGAGATGCTGAATACCCTGGATTCCTTGATATTATCTCCGATTACCGGATGACCAGGGCTTCGAATCTGGCGCGTTTCTATGCAGGCATCAGCCTGATCAGGCTCGGCGAGTTGGAGGAAGGTATTGATTACCTGGAAAGATTCCGCAAGCGCGACAACTTGCTGGGGGCGATGGCTTACGGAGCCATCGGTGACGCTTACTGGGAAATGGATGAACTCAGGGACGCAGCACGTGCCTATCGCAGGGCCTACAATTATGAACCCAATGACCTGACCACACCCCTCTTCCTTTTCAAGGCAGGTATGCTCTATGAAGAGATGGGCGATTACGAAGAAGCCCTCAGCCGCTATGAACGGATCCACAGGGAATACAGCAACAGCCGTGAAGCTCAGGAAATCGAGAAATACATTGCCCGCGCACAGGCAAAGAGATAATTAAAAGGCCTATAATATCTTCAGCATGGCTTCAAAGAAAAAGAACCTTTCTTCCTTTGAGGGAGCATCCGTTACTGATGCCGGTGAGATGCGTATCGGTATCGTCACAGCCGCATGGAACAAAGAGGTCACCGGCTCCCTGCTGAGGGGCGCCATCAAGACACTGGAGGCAGAGGGTGTGGACAGGAAAGACATCCTGTTGTATGAAGTTCCCGGCAGTTTTGAACTGCCCCAGGGCGCATCCTTCCTTATTGAAAGCCTGCAACCCGATGCGGTGATTTGCCTGGGGTGCGTCATCCAGGGCGAGACCCGTCATTTTGAATTTATTTCACATTCAGTGGCCGACGGCTGTATGAATCTCAGCCTGAAAACCAATATTCCCGTTATTTTCGGAGTTCTGACCACCGATAACCATGAGCAGGCCATCCAGCGGGCCGGCGGCATACATGGCAACAAAGGAGATGAGGCCGCGTATACGGCCATTCAGATGGTGAACATGAAACGTATGCTTAAAAAGAAGAAAGGACAGCCTTCTTAAACCCGCAATGCATCATGCAGACCAACCGTTTGCGTATTGTTTTCATGGGGACCCCCGAGCTGGCTTCCCACATGCTCAGGATCATCCATGAAAACGGGTGCCAGATTGCTGGTGTTGTTACCGCACCAGACCGTCCTGCCGGCAGGGGAAGAAAGATCAAGCATTCACCGGTTAAACAATATGCCCTGGAACAAGGCTTGCATGTGATGCAACCCGACAATCTCAAATCTCCTGAATTTATTGAAGAGTTAAGCAGTCTGAAGCCCGACCTGCAGGTGGTGGTGGCTTTCCGCATGTTGCCCAAAGCGGTCTGGTCACTTCCCTCCATTGCCACTTTTAACCTGCATGCTTCGCTTCTACCCGATTACCGTGGAGCAGCCCCCATCAATCACGTTATCATAAACGGAGAAAGAGAGACCGGGGTAACCACCTTTCTTATTGACGACGAAATCGACACCGGGCACATCCTGTTTTGGGACAAGATTACCATTGGCGAATTCGAGACGGCAGGCAGCCTCCATGAAAAAGTAAAACAAACAGGCGGCCCCCTGGTATTAAAAACCATTGACGCTTTGGCTAATAATAAGGCAGAGCCTGTGCAGCAGACCACCCTGGTCAGTGACCCGGATAATTTGAATAAGGCACCCAAAATCTACAAAGAGGACTGCCGCATCAACTGGAACCAACCGTGCAGGCAGATAGTCAACCACATTCACGGCCTCAGCCCCGTTCCCGGCGCCTTTACTGAATATCCTGTTTCGGAGGAAAACACAATCCAGATCAAAATATTCATGGCAAGCCCCCAGAAAACTGATCATTGTCATCGCCCGGGAACCCTCCTGACAGACAACAAGACTTATATCCATTTTGCCGCGGCAGATGGCCTTGTGAACGCACAAATCCTCCAGATCCCCGGAAAAAAACGAATGGAAACCGAAGAATTGCTTCGCGGATTCAGTTTTCCGTCCCCCGTTTCAGGGTAAATTCCTTCCAGAATCACCGGAAAAGGCTGAAAAATCAGGATAATTGGCCTTAGTTATTAACAATAACACCATTTTTATTAACAAAAAAGCATATTTCCCGCGTTAGACTTGCATTTTCTGGAGAATAACCTATATTTGCATTGGTTAATGGAAGCTATGAGTCTATTTTTTAACCAAAAAACTAAAAAGAGATGAACAAAGCAGAATTGATTGATGCAATTGCATCAGAAGCGAATCTTACGAAAGCAGACGCCAAAAGAGCACTGGACGCCTTCATCGATGCCACTACCAAGTCGTTGAAGAAAGGTGACAGGGTAGCCCTGGTTGGCTTCGGATCTTTCTCTGTTTCGAAAAGAGAGGCACGCAAAGGCCGTAACCCGCAAAGCGGTAAGGAAATTACCATCCCCGCTAAAAAAGTGGTTAAAT
>PWHO01000060.1 GCA_003555385.1 Bacteroidales bacterium | reverse complement strand
CGTATAATGATTGACCATGGAGTCCATCGCACCGGCACTTACCCCAAAGAAGTATTTGGGTGGCCCCAGCTTTTTAAAGTCACGAAGATCATCCCGCCAGTTGGGCTGGGGAAGCACAGCTACCCTCATCCCGCAGTGTTCAGCAATACGCGCCAGAACAGCAGTTCCGAATGCCGGATGATCCACATACGCATCACCGGACACCAGGATCACATCTGCCTGCTGCCATCCCAGACGATCCATTTCTTCCCGGGTTACAGGCAAAAATTGCTGATTGCTATTGACCAAAGCCCCCATAAAAGATGCAGAAACAAGTTAAAAAGCTATAATTTACAAAGGTACGCTTTCTGTCAATCCCTTCAGACCACATATTTTTGTTACTTTTGTGGCAACGCAGACCAGGAGAAATTATGCTGAGAATCATTGCCACTTTTATAATTATCTATTTAATATTCAGGGTTTTAACCACCGTTGTTTTTCCCTGGATTGCCAAATGGTATATCAGAAGGTATCAGAAACATTTTTATCGCAACAACCCACAGGCACATCAGGCACGCCACAAGCGAAAAAACAAAGGGGTTCATATTTCCCGTATGGATGACAAGAGAAAACCCGACACGGATCAACTGGGAGAATATGTTGATTATGAAGAAATCAGGGAAGAGAAAGAATAGTTCTGCCTGAAGAAACCGATCAATTAAACTTTACATCAATGAAATACCTGCGCCCGAAACAGTTCATGCCCTACCTGGGAGCCATCATTATTTTTCTTATTCTCAGCATCGCTTATGTAAGCCCTGTACTTGAAGGCAGGCAACTTATGCAGCCGGACATTGTCAACTGGCAGGGGATGGCCAAAGAGATCGCCGACTTTCGCGAAGAAACCGGACAGGAACCACTCTGGACAAACAGCATGTTCGGCGGTATGCCGGCTTTCCAGATCTCCGTACAGTGGGCCAATAACATTGCGGACTTTTTTCATGATGTCATGACACTATGGCTGCCGCGGCCGGCGGATATGATATTTCTTTATTTTGCGGGCTTTTTCATTTTTATGCTGCTGCTGAAGGTAAACCCCTGGATTGCTCTGGCAGGTTCCGTAGCTTTTGCCTTATCATCCTATCATTTTATCATCCTTGAAGCAGGACACAATTCCAAAGCAGTGGCCATCGGATATATGGCCCCGGTAATGGGCGCCATTATCTATACCTTCAGAGGAAACATTCTGGGAGGCGGTGTGCTTTTTGCCATCTTCATGGGCCTGCAGCTTTTTGCCAACCACTACCAGATCACCTACTACCTTGGCCTGATTGCAGCCATTTATGGTGCCATTCAGCTTTACGGACACATCAGGGATAAACAACTCAACGTATTCCTGAAAAAATTCGTGGTATTGCTTGCCGGGCTGGTGGTTGCCATCGGCATCAACATCGGTAATTTCTGGGGCACCTACTCCTATTCTTCGGAAACCATGCGGGGAGGCACAGAACTGACCATCAGCGATGGTGATGAAACTGCCAGAGGCGGCTTAAGCAGAGAGTATATCACCAACTGGAGTTATGGAATAGAGGAGACATTCACCCTCCTCATCCCCAACGCCAAAGGGGGGGCTACCGGGCCTCTGGGAGACCATGACCGGGCCATGGAGGCCGCGGAACCAAATTACCAGGGTATCGTGGGCAGCGAAAACAGTTACTGGGGCAACCAGCCCTTCACCTCCGGACCGGTGTATGTCGGAGCTGTGGTTCTGTTTTTCTTTTTGCTTTCACTATTCTATGTAAAAGGTCCGCTCAAATGGGGATTGCTGACAGCCATCATCCTGTCGGTCATGCTTGCATGGGGCAAAAACTTCATGCCCCTGACAAACTTCTTTATAGACTATGTGCCCGGATATGACAAATTCAGGGCAGTGTCGATGACGCTGGTCATTGCTGAGTTCTGTATCCCCGCCCTGGCTTTTCTGGGCTTATATAAGTTCTGGAAGGATCCATCCGGGCTAAGCATCAAAAGCCAGCCCTTTCTGACCGCACTGGGTTTTACGGCCGGGCTTTCACTGATCTTCTACATCGCTCCCCGTGCGTTTTTATCCTTTACCAGCCAGATGGAGACCCAGGCATTTGGTGACCTGATGGCCCAGGAGCCAGGCATGTCAGTGCAAATACAGCAGGTTATCCAGGAACTGGAAAAAGCAAGAATCGCCCTGTTCAGGGCCGACGCCCTGCGCAGCCTTCTTTTTGCTGCCGGTGCCGGACTGATTACGCTTTTGTTTGCTTACAAAAAGATCGGCCAGGGTGCATTTATCGCACTTGTGGTATTGCTGGTCACCTTCGACATGTGGCCGGTGAACCGCCGTTATCTGAATGACGACCACTTTGAACGCCGCAGGGTGGTGGAACGCCCCTACCCCTTGCGTACCGCTGATCAGCATATCCTTCAGGATGAGGATCAGTTCCGGGTGCTCGACATCAGCGAAAATACCTTCAACAGTGCCAGAACTGCCTATCACCACCATGCCATCGGCGGCTATCACGGAGCCAAGCTGCAGCGCTACCAGGATCTGATTGATTTCTACCTCCAGGATGATGTGCAAAGCCTCCGCGGCATGACCAATGAGGAAGAAGCCATACGGCTGATGGAAAACAAGCCGGTACTCAATATGCTTAACACCAGGTATGTGATATACAATCCGGATGGATCTCCCATGCGCAACCCACATGCATTGGGCAACTCCTGGTTGGTCAATGAGTTCGAAATTGTGGAAAACGCCGATGAGGAGATCATGGCCCTGGAAGACCTGAATCCGGGCAGCAGGGCGCTGGTCGACCGGCGTTTTGCTGATTTTGTGGAAGGGAAAACATTCCATTCTGACTCTGACGCCTTCATTCGCCTGACACATTACCAGCCCAACAAACTGGAATACGAGTACCAGGCTGACAGTGAACAGCTGGCCGTATTTTCTGAGATTTACTACCCGGATGGTTGGGAAATCAAAATCAACGGCAGGGAGGCCGATCATTTCCGCGTCAATTATATCCTTCGCGGGATGGTACTTCCGGAAGGCACACATAAAATTACTTTTACATTCCGGCCTGCATCCTACTACACCGGCCAATACATCGCACTGGCATTCAGCATAATTATGGCAGCAGGAATTATTGCCTATGCCTGGTTACAGTTCAAAAAGTTCCGCCGGCGCAGAGACGAAGCACACAGCCAGCAAGCCTGACCCATGAGAAAAGTCCTTGTCATCACCTATTACTGGCCACCGGGCAGCGGCGCGGGTGTTTTCCGCTGGTTGAAATTCTGCAAATATCTCCGTGGATACGGTTGGGAGCCAGTAGTATACACCCCGTCGAACCCCGAGAGCCCGGGCCACGACCCCACACTGGAAAGAGAACTACCGGACGGGATTCAGGTGATCCGCCGTCGCATATGGGAACCCTACCGTTTCTACAAAATAATTACGGGGCAAAAAAAAGAGGAGAAAATTCAATCCGGGTTCTTGAACGAGAGCCGGACACCCTCCGTCACAGATAAAATTTCAATCTGGGTCAGGGGAAACTTTTTCATCCCGGATGCCCGCAAGTTCTGGATCAAGTCTTCTGTCCGCTTTCTTTCGAGCTGGCTGGAAAACCATCCTGTTGATGCCATTGTTACAACCGGGCCTCCCCACAGCCTTCACATGATCGGCCTGCAGCTTCAGGGCAAAACAGAAATTCCCTGGCTGGCCGACTTCCGTGATCCGTGGACACAGATCGATTATCATGACAAACTGATGCTTAGCAAAGTTGCCGTGCGAAAACACCAGCAGCTGGAAAAGAAGGTACTCAGCCAGGCCGACCGGGTGGTGACCGTCAGCCCGCATTGCGCCAGTGACCTGGAAACCATCGGGAACAGAAAGGTCGAAGTGATCACCAATGGATTTGATTCAGATGATTTTAAGGATTTGCCCGGGTTTCAATACAAAACATTCAGCATCACCCATCTGGGTTCCATGAATGCCGACCGCAACCCCCATGTACTCTGGGATGTTCTGCAGGATCTTGTCAATACAGATCCTTTTTTCAGGAATCATCTCCGCATCCGGCTAACCGGCAAAACAGACCTTACAGTCAGAAACGACCTGGAAAAGTCAGGACTCATTCCCTACACCATTTTCACCCCACCCCTGCCCCACCGCGAGGCACTGGCCCATGCAGCAGACAGCGCCATCCTCCTTTTACCGCTGAACAACACCCCTAATGTATTGGGAATCACCACAGGAAAATTGTTCGAATATATGGGGCTCATGCGGCCGGTACTTTGCATCGGCCCACCGGACGGGGATGCGGCTGCAATCATCAGGGAAACCGGCAGTGGGACAACCGTGGATTTTAATGATGCGGACGAATGCAGAAAAGCACTTCTGCGGTGGGCAGGACAATTTCGAGACAAAAATCTCCGGATAAGCAGAGAGTTTACAGAACGCTATGAACGAGCTGAACTTACCAGACAACTGGCCGGGCTATTGAGCAACATGATCAAATCCTGAGAATCCTGGCTTTCGGGTCAGATACCGATATTGGCCACCAGGAAATAAGGCACACAAACCAGATCCCGGCACAGAAGGATCAGAACGGGAAAAAGTACGGAATCAGGAAGGTGGCCAGCAACCAGAATATCACATTCAGGGGGATCCCCACACGCATAAAATCCATGAACCGGTAACCACCGACACCATATATCATGGTATTTGTCTGATACCCTACCGGGGTCATAAAACTGGAAGAAGCAGCAAAAGTGATGGCCATCAGCAAAGGCCGAGCATCCACATTAAGCTCAGCCGAAGCGGCAATAGCTATGGGAGCCAGTAACACTGCACTTGCATTATTACTCATTGTCCCCGTCAGGACCATTGTGACAATATAAAGCATGGATAAAATTGCCACAGGTCCGAGAGAACCCGCAATTTCGATCAGAAAGTGACTGATCAGAGCCGCTGTACCACTCACGTCCATTGCCACCCCAAGGCTGAGGGCACCGGCCAGCAAAAAAATCACCTTCCAGTCGATGGCCAGGTAAGCCTCTTCCATACTGATACACCTGGTCAGTACCAGCACCATGGAGCCGATGATGGCTGCCATCATGATTGGAAGAATATTAAAAGAAGCCAGTGCAATAACCCCGATCATGGTCATTACCACGGTAAACATTTTATCTCTGCGGTATTCCGGCAAATCCACCTCTGATACGATCAGGAAGGTATTTCTCCCCCGAAGCTCCAGTTGCTGAAGATTTTGCAAATGATCTTTGTCCACTTCAATCAACAACGTATCTCCTGCCCGCAACTGTGTGGCGGCTACTTTATCCCGCATCAGTTCCCCGCGATGACGGATGGCCAGCACAGTGGCTCCGTACTTTTGACGAAAACTCAATTCCTTTACTGTCTTTCCCTCAAATGGACTGTTGGGTGCAATCACCGCTTCCACAAAAACCACCCCCTTATCCATTTTTTTATTCCCTGCCAGGTCATCAAAAGTTCTGAACTTGGCATCACTTTTAAGGGCAATCCCTTCCCGCTCCTTCAGTGCCTTGATCTTTTCCACATTGCAGCGGACTTTCAGCACATCGCTTTGCTCCAGGATCAGATCCTCAGATGGCATGATAAACGCATTGCCCTTGCGGTTCACCTCCAGGATATCCACATCCAGCTTTTTCACAAGCGGAGATTCCTTAATGGATTTCCCCACTGAAGCAGAATTCTCAAGCAATACAATTTCCGTCAGGTAGTCGCCCATCCCGAATTTTTTCATCAGCCCGTCGTCCACACCTCGGTCAGGAATCAGCCTGATTCCGATGAGCATCATATACAGCAGTCCCACCCCAAAAAAAATGAGGCCCATTTTGGTCATCTCAAACATGGAAAAAGGCTCCAGGTTATTTTCAGCGGCCACCCCGCTGACCAGGATATTGGTGGAAGTGCCGATCAGTGTACAAACACCCCCGAACATTGATGCAAAAGACAAAGGCATCAGCATCTTGGCGATGCTTAACTTTGACTGGGCAGCCGCACCGACCAGAATGGGGATAAAAATGGCTACCACCGGGGTATTGTTGATGAATGCAGAAATCACCCCCACAGTCAGCATGGTGACCAGAATCCCTATCCAGAAATTATATTTGAACAGCACCGCAATCCGGTTTCCGATGCCGACCACCGCTCCCGACTTGAACAATGCCGTACTCAGAATGAACATGAAGGCCACCGTAATGGTGGCAGAATTGCTGAAGCCGGAGACTCCCTGCTGAGGAGTCAAAACGCCCGTTACTACCAGCACCGACATGGCAACAATGGCCACCACGTCAACGGGAACCCGCTCAGTGGCAAACATCACCACAGCGCCTAGCAAAACAATCAACACAATACCAATCTCAAGGGTCATCCAGGAGTGAGATTAAGTTGAACGCTACGAAACCCTAAAAGTACAAAGATATGGGGAATAGAAAAAACCGGAATAGCTCTTCCGCAATGAACGCAATAATTTTCGGCAGGCCAGGAACTGTCTTATTCACAAACCCATCCTGTAATGAATCAATACAGATTAATCAAACCTGATACGCTGTAACACCAGGGAACCAGCCACATTTTTTAGCAGCAAATAGCCCCTGTAACTTTGCCCAGATTCCGTGGAAAGCATGCCGATCACAAATAAAGTTCCATCCATGGAAGTGCCCTGGTAACTGATCATAAAGGATTTGGGTTTGCAATGGGCAAAAAAATCTTTGAAAATGATCTCTGACTGGGAGCGGCTGAATGTCCCTTCAGCACGGGGAAGGTAAAGATCCACATTGGACCCGAAATGATGGGCGATCCGGCGGGAACTTCCATCTTCAATGGCAGATACAATGGCCCTGACAACCTCTTCGGCAGTATTATCCTCGGGTTCGACCTGCCCGATTTCCTGGGCATTACCCAAAAAGGGATAAAGCCATAACAGAAAGAAGAACAATAAATTGCGATTTGGCAGCATGGCGACGAAAGTCAAAAGCCGGAAAAATTATTTGTAATCAGTGTCAAACATCCAAACAGAAATCACATCAAAAACTGATCCAAAAACATGCCAATTACCCAGATTAACCGGCTTTTATGTGGCAATTTGTGAACGAATCCGTCACAAACCTACAAAATCAGATCAAAAGACAAAAATGAAAATTACGTAATTTTGCAAACATCTTCGCGTGATGACCGCAATAACAGACAGTTTAACCAAATGAAAATCACACTTCTTACAATTGGCCAGACAGATGATCCGTGGCTCAGGGACGCCATTGGAGCCTATATGCAGCGCATCAACAGATACACAGGTTTCGGCATTCATCATATCCCCACTCCGAAAAAATGGAACTCTCTTTCAGCAGTTCAGCGAAAAGAACAGGAAGGCAAATTACTCCTTGAACAAATGCAAGAAAGTGATTTCGTTGTATTACTTGATGAAAAGGGTAAAGTTTTCAACTCTGTGCAGTTTGCCGGATTTATCCAGGAAAGGATGAACCGCTCAACCCGAAAGCTGATGTTCATCGTGGGCGGACCCTGGGGGTTCAGCCCCGAAGTTTACCGCAAAGCACAGATGAAGCTTTCCCTTTCTGCCATGACGTTTTCCCACCAGATGGTAAGGCTATTCTTCACTGAACAACTCTACCGCGCATTCACCATTTTGAAAAACGAGCCCTATCACAACGGGTAAAGGCTACGGGCTCGATCTGAGCCTGCCAATGCCATTAATTTCGACCTGCCCCTGCCCGTTCTGCTTATTATAACCCGGGTTTGCCGATTCTGCTCAACTTAATCTGGACCTGCCAGTTCTGCTTATTATAACATGGATTTGCCGGTTGTGTTCACCTTAACCTGGACCTGCCCGTTCTGATTATCCGGACTTTCAGGAAAGAATTCTGCATGCTGGCTTTTCCAGTTTACCAGCTATATATGGCCAAAAAAATT
>PWHO01000109.1 GCA_003555385.1 Bacteroidales bacterium | reverse complement strand
GGGGCATTCTTCTGAGATGACCACAATGGCATAGGCTCCCACAACCTGGTTCAATGCCAGCCTCACCGCTTCTTCCAGGTCTGTTTGTTCGTTCTGCTGAATGTCTTCAATCAGGTGGACCAGCACCTCGGTATCAGTTTCGCTGCTGAAAAAATAGCCCCGGTTCATGAGCTCTGCTTTCAGTGATGAATAATTCTCAATGATACCGTTATGGATGATGGCAAGTTTTCCGGAAGGACTGTAATGCGGATGGGCATTCACCTGGCTGGGCGCACCGTGGGTGGCCCACCGGGTATGTGCAATGCCTGCGTTTCCGGAGGCATCCTGACCATTGACCAGCCTGGCCAGGTCATCTACTTTTCCATGGGTTTTGTATGATTTCAGTCCTCCGTCCTGTAAAGCGACTCCCGCACTGTCGTAGCCGCGGTATTCAAGCCTGTATAATCCTTTTATCAATATCGGATATGCATCTCTCGGACCGATGTAACCAACAATACCGCACATAAATAGCTATTTAATTGAATACCGTATAATATATTACCAGGCGCATCGGATTGTCCTGCCTGCCAGGTCCGCGCAAAACAACACGGGTTGCTCTTTCTGATACCCCGGCAGAAACAACTGTCAGTCCTTCATTTTCAAATCTGCCGTCCATTAAATCCTGCACATACTGTGAAATATTAAACCTGTACTCCATTTTTTCCTTGTCCAGCTTCCCTCCAAAATAAGAACCTCCCACATGATAGTCGCTCAGGAAGCCCAGATCACCGTCTTCCCTGAAGCGCAGAAGCAACAGATTGTCGGTCTCGTACAAATCGTCCGTGGCAAAGCCTTCCTGCACAGGCACCACCAATTCCGCTTTATTAATTACCACTCCACGAAGTTCCTTCAGATCATCCAGGTAGGGAATATATACATTGGCTCTGGAGACACCCAATGATTGCACAAAAAGAAGGCTGTCGCCCTGTGCAAAGTCTTCATGCTCTACCTGAGCCCTCAGTGACTCATTGGCCCCCTCAAAGCCAAAGTGATCCACCTTTGTGGCCCTTTTGGCAAATTCATTGATCGGGAATTGCGTCATCTGCTGCAGGGTATCATCGTCATTGTGGTAGTATAGCTGGAGGGAGGTCATCGGGGCAAGCATATCAAGGGCGTACAATGCCCCAAGGTCTTCTGCATCCTCATCAATGGTAATATATAACCCCTTGAATGCATCCAAAAAACTGGGGACATTTTCAAAGGCTTCTGTGTCGTTGGCATCGATCAGTTTTTGCCCGTAATCATCAGACAAGGGAATGCGCACATGCGGGGGGCGCAATACGGTATCAACCATCACACTATCTGTGGGCGCAGGTCGCAAACGAAAACCATCCGGGTTTTTGGTAAGCGGTTCGGGATAATGCGGAATCTTTAAATTCGAGAAGAGCGTATCCCGCGCCGGAAAATTTTCACTTAACTCATACACCTGAAGCTGATGAAATACTTCCACATTGCCGTAATACTCACCGGTGTAGTTAAGCACAAGGTGAACGGAGTCAAGCCGTGGATTCTCGCCCAGTGACAGGTTATTAAACGGTAAACGGGTTTCCGTGTAAATACCGGTCCTGGTCTTGCCAAATTCAGGGTCATTCAGGACCCCCAGTATATTGCGGCCAGTCATGTTGGTCGCAACACTGTCGTCCCTGGCTGTGACTGCCTGAATGGTGAGGGTGTCAGTGGTACTCATCTCCACGGGAGACTCAATCAGTTCAAGACCGATCTGATCCGACTCTTCACAGGCATACGCCAGCAACACGAACACAGAGAGCAAACCGATCCTTTTCAACAGACTGTAAAAAACCCCGTAAAAACGGGGGTTTGTGTTTATTTTCAAAGCTCAAAGTTTTAGGTGAACAATTTATAAACCATTGCAGGTAACCAGAACGCAAAGGTAAAAAAATTATTATTGCTGCAATACCGATTCCGACAACAGCACCTCATCGTAAAACGCATTATAGGCGTCGATACAGCTGTCCTTGTCATGGTAGGCCAGGAAAGGCTTTCCGCTTTCGCGGACATATTTCTCAACCTCGGGATTGATCTCCTCGTCACCAAAGATCACACCGTCGGAATAATCTATGGCCACTTTGCTGATATTTTCATAGCTCGGATCCGCATATTTCTGCAGCACCTCATTGCTTAAGCCCTTGGTTTTCATTTTTACAGGCATCTCAGCGCTGAGTTTTCCGGGGAAACCATCATTGTAAACTGAATAAATAACCTTGGTGTCAGAGAACATGGGGTTGTCTTTCAGCACCTCTTTCAGATAAAAAGGCATTAAACCTGTAAACCAGCCGTTACAGTGAACCAGGTCAGGTGTCCATCCCAGTTTCTTCACCGTCTCAATCACACCCCGGGTAAAGAAAATGGCCCGTTCGTCATTGTCTTCAAAATATTCACCGTTTTTATTGGTCAACATGAATTTTCGCTGGAAAAAATCTTCATTGTCAATAAAGTAAATCTGCATTCGGGCTGACTGGATAGAAGCCACTTTAATAATCAACGGGTGGTCGGTATTATTGATGACCAAATTCATACCAGAGAGACGAATCACCTCGTGCAGCTGATTACGGCGCTCATTGATACACCCGTAACGCGGCATGAAGGTTCTGATCTCTTTCTTTCTTTCCTGAATCCCCTGAGGCAGGTAGCGGCCAATATGGCCCATATGGGACTCTTTCAGGTAGGGGATAATTTCCTGCTGAACGAAGAGAACTTTAGGTTTTTCCATAAATGAATGAACTTAATTGTATCCGTTAGAAATATTATGCAAAAATACATTTTTTTTTGCTATTTTTAAAATAAACATTATAGCTTTGCGAATTTGTTTTTTGACATAAATGCCGGCTTTATCAAGCCAACCCTTTGACAAACAATCCTATACATCATTCAGCATGGTCGTTTTCAACAAAATCAAACCTGTCAGCGAATGGGTTGCCAATCAAAAAAAAGAAGGCAAATCGATCGGTTTCGTACCAACAATGGGCGCACTTCACAAAGGCCATCTTGCACTGGTTGAACAGGCCGGCAGAGAGAACGATCTGGTGGTGTGCAGCATTTTCGTCAATCCCATCCAATTCAACAATAAAGAGGATCTGAAAAAATACCCCAGGACCATTGAAAGCGACCTTAAAAAGCTTGACGGTGCAGGGTGTGACGCTGTATTCAGCCCGGATGCTGAAGAAATGTATCCGGCGGGACATCAAACAAAAACGTATGACTTTGGGCGGCTCGACAAAGTAATGGAAGGACGCTTCCGCCAGGGTCATTTCAATGGGGTCGCCATCGTGGTCAAAAAATTATTCGAGATCGTGCAGCCGCACCGGGCCTATTTTGGTGAAAAGGATTTCCAGCAACTTCAGATTGTCAGGTCGCTGGTAACACAGGAGAAGCTAGGCATACAGGTCATCGGCTGCCCTACGGTCAGGGAAGCCGGCGGGCTGGCTCTCAGCAGCAGGAACACCAGGCTCACGGAGGCCCAGCGCCGGGAGGCCTCCCGGATTTACCAGGCACTGGTGAAAGCCCGTGATATGTATCCGGCATCCCCCGTTGACCAGATCAAACAACAAATCAGTGATCTTATCAATGCCTCCCCTGAGCTGGAACTGGAGTATGCAGAAATCGTTTGCCCCGACACCCTGCTCCCGGTAACCCGGTCCGGCCGAAACACATCGGCTGTAGCCTGTGTTGCGGTCCATGCAGGCAAGGTCAGGCTGATTGACAATATGTATTTAAATTCGTAATTTTGCACACGAAGCAACAACATTGCTGTTACCGTTGCATAAAACCCGCATCATGCTCATAGAAGTATTAAAGGCAAAAATTCACAGGGCGGTAGTCACCGAAGCTGACCTGAATTACATCGGCAGCATCACCATCGACGAAGACCTCATGGATGCGGTTGGCATCCTGGACAATGAGAAAGTCCAGGTGGTCAACATCAACAACGGTGAACGCCTGGAAACTTATGTCATTAAGGGAGAAAGGGGCAGCGGCGAAATTTGCATGAACGGTCCTGCAGCCAGAAAGGTTCAGCCCGGTGACATCATTATCATCATCGCCTATGCCTGGATGGACCAGGAGGAAGCCGCAGCGCACATCCCCAGCATCATCTTTCCGGACGAACACAACAAAATATAACACTCAGTTTGAAATCCAGGCTCAGAAGATACGCCAGAGTTCTGCTCTTTCTCTGCATCGGATTGCTGATCCTTTGGCTGATCACACGAGGCCAGGACGTGGAGCTGATCAAGGAAGAGTTCCGGCAGGCCAGTTACGGATGGATCCTGCTGGCCATGGGTTGTGCGCTAATGAGCCATTTTATACGGGCAGTCCGCTGGAACATGCTGATCCGCGCACTGGGATACAAAACCAACCCCTTTCAGACTTTTTTTGCGGTGATGACAGGCTACCTGGCTAACCTGGCCCTGCCGCGCATGGGAGAGATTACCCGTTGCGTCACCCTGAACAAAGCCACCAAAACCCCCATTAATTTGCTGGCCGGCACGGTGGTGGCAGAGCGTGTGTTTGATTTTTTCACCCTGTGCGCCATCGTTTTCATCACCATCGCCACCCAGTTCGGATTTCTGAGGAGTTTTCTGAACAGGATTTTCTGGTCGCCGCTTTTGAGGATAGGTGCAGAACACTGGCTGCAAGTTGCAGTTATGGCAGCGGGCTTCATTTTATTGGTGCTCGGTGCAGTCCTGTTTATCCGCCGGAAATTGTCAGATCCCGCTGAAGGGGGGTTCTTTTACAAACTCAAACGCCACCTCAGAGGATTTGGCAACGGGATCAACACCATCATGACGGTGAAAGGAAAAGGGTGGTTCTTGTTGTACACTTTACTAATCTGGGGCTTGTATTACATGACAGTCTACCTCTGCTTTTTTGCCATTCAGGCCACCTCTCACCTCACACCGGTTGCAGGGCTTACACTTCTGGCAGTTGGCAGCCTCGGCATTCTGGCACCCGTACCCGGGGGAATCGGTACTTACCACTTCCTTACCATCGTGACCCTCTCCGAGCTCTACGGAATTCAATCCGAGCCGGCTACTTCCTACGCTTACATCACCCATGCCACACAGATCGTGGTGAACATCCTGGCAGGCAGTGTTGCGTGGGTTATTTTGTCGATCCGGGAAAAGCAACGCGCAACCCTTTCATAATTCAAGCAATATGATGCACCGCAAGCACCACCACATCGGGACAAAGATTTTTCAGCCGGAAAATGAACGGCAATTGCAGCAAAAACTTCATTACTGGCGATTCACCGGCAACCGGATTGTGTTTACCAATGGGTGCTTTGACATCCTGCACGCCGGACACACAGATTACCTGGCCCGGGCTGCGGATCTTGGAGGCGTGCTGGTTGTGGGGCTCAATACGGATTCGTCAGTACACCGTATCAAAGGGGCCAACAGGCCGGTCAACCCGGAAGAAGCCCGGGCAAAAATACTGGCCTCATTGTCGTTTGTGGATGCTGTGGTACTTTTTGATGAAAACACCCCGGAGAACCTGATCCGCCGGGTGCAACCAGATATCCTTGTAAAGGGGGATGATTATAAAAACCGGGAGATTGCCGGAGCCGACTTTATTCGTAGCCGAAAAGGCCAAGTAGTTACCCTTCCCCTCCTGGAAGGATTTTCCACCACAGCCATCATTAAAAAAATACAACAGCTCCAATAAGTCACTGACTGACCCCGATTTAAGAAAAAATAACGTTTTATCAGGGCTTTTATCACTATTTTCGCAGGAACTGGTTTAATTCTTGCGCCTCATTATCCTGACCCAATTAAGATCAACAACACTCACATGAACGACAAACGCAAAACCCGCATAACGGCGAGTGTATATATGCCTGTCATCCTGGCAGTGGTGCTTGCCCTGGGATTTTTCCTTGGTTTGAATCTCCGTCAGCCCGAGAGCAGTCCTGACGAAGGACGTTTTTTCTCCATCGGCTCTGAGCGATATAACAAAATCAATGACATCCTGAATTACATCAACGATGCATACGTAGACAGCATCTCCAGAACAGAACTCGAAGATGAGACCATTAAAAGCATCATGAAGAGCCTGGATCCCCATTCAGCCTATATTTCGGAATCCGACTTTCAGCGCATGAATGACCCTTTGATGGGAAGCTTCGAAGGGATTGGCATTGAATTCAATATGATCAAAGATACCGTAGTGGTCATTCATCCCATACCCGGAGGACCCAGTGAGCAGGCGGGCATCATGCCCGGTGATCGCATTGTGATGGTCGGAGATACGGTAATTGCCGGCGTGGAAAAAGCAACCAACGACATTGTTTCCATGCTGATGGGTGAAAAAGGAACCAGTGTGGATGTCTTTGTTTACCGGCCCGGGGCTCCCGAACTGATCGAATTCTCACTGACCAGGGATGAAATTCCCTCCTACAGTTTGGATATTGCTTACATGGTGGATGAAACTACAGGCTTCATCCGCCTGAATAAATTTTCCGCAACCACCTATCGTGAATTCGACCAGGCATTGTCCGCGCTGAAAGAGGAGGGAATGGAAAATATGATCCTTGATCTCCGGGGGAATGGCGGAGGGTTCATGGAGGCAGCCATACAGATTGCCGATGAACTGCTTGAACCGCAACAGCTGATTGTATATACCGAAGGCAGAAAAAGGCCCCGTGCCACCGCAAGGGCGCGCCGCGACGGCAAATTTGAGACCCAGCCCCTGGTGGTTCTGATCGATGAATGGTCGGCATCGGCCAGTGAAATTATCGCCGGGGCAGTGCAGGATAATGACCGGGGCATGGTGATCGGCAGGCGCTCATTCGGCAAGGGTATGGTGCAGGAACAGGTGCAGCTTCGCGACGGCTCTGCCCTCCGTTTAACGGTGGCACATTATTACACGCCCACCGGCCGCAGCATCCAAAAACCTTATGATGAAGGGGAGGAGGCCTATTACAACGACTTTATTGAACGCTTTCACAGCGGTGAACTTGTTAGCCCTGACAGCATACACTTCGATGAATCACTCCGGTTTGAAACTCCGGCAGGCAGGATTGTATACGGAGGCGGAGGCATTATGCCGGACATTTTTGTACCCTTAGGCAGGGCTGGTGAACGATCATTCTATAACCGGATTACGAACCTGGGATACATTTACCTTTTTGCTTTTGACTATGCCGACCGGAACAGGGAAAACCTCGGAGAATATGATGATGCTGAAAACTTTGTGGATCGTTTCAGTGTTTCAACCCGCACCTATAATGAATTCCTGGGCTACCTGCGGGAACAGGGCATGGAGATTCCCGGGCAGGTTAGCAGGGGCAACCAGGAACTTATCAGAACCAACCTGAAAGCATATATCGGCAGGAATATGTTCGGAGCAGAAGCCTTTTACCCGGTTTTGCATACCGTCGACCAGGCCTTTGAAAAAGCCGTGGAGGCTCTCCGCGACGAAGAAATCATGGCACAACTCCAGGGCCATTAACGTGTGACCCCTTCGGGCTCACACCAACAACCAGCGGGGCGTCAGCCCCGAACAAACCAACAACCTCCCAACCTCGTCCTGCGGTCACGGGCTACCCCCACCATCCATAGCCCATGAGAACCAACAACCGGAGGCGCGAAGCGCCGACTAACCGGAGGGGGCGCAGCCCCCGACCAACCATCAGAGTCCGATCTGAGGACCCACTTTTTTCATGGCATCGAGCGAGATCTCCACAAACTCCTGCAAACTCAGCCCCAGTTTTTCACATTCCCTGATGGTGTCTCTGTTTACCGAAGCAGCAAAAGCCTTTTCCTTCATACGCTTTGTGATCGATTTGGGCTTCACACTCGCCACCTTCTTGTCAGGATATACCAGGGCCGTGGCGGTGATCAGGCCGGTAATGGTCTCCCCGGCAGCCAGTGCGTAATGCAGTGGCTTATGCCTTACCTCTCCGTGCGCCGCCTGTTCGTTATGCAGCTTAACGGCCTCGACAAT
>PWHO01000313.1 GCA_003555385.1 Bacteroidales bacterium | reverse complement strand
CTGCCACTTTTTGGGCACTTATACCGGAGTAGTCTATTGACAGCAGAAAACGCATGCACGAGGCCAGCAGCAATACACCAAGGGGGAGAATATAGATTAACCGGTTAAACAGATTGACGTCAGTGTTTAATGAATCAGGCTTCCTTGGCAGGGTTTTCATTGTCAGTTTTGAAATTTTTTTAGGAGTATTATAGAAGTACCCGTTTAGTATGGAGCATATGATATAACCACCCTCCATCTTGCATCATGCAGACGAATGGTGTCCCAGACAGCCATTCTGACCATTCGCTGATCACTCTCGGGATCCTGATACACATAGTCCCCGGTTCCACTGGTACTCTCTGCAATGGCACCGCCCAGTTCCAGCAAACTTTGGAATCCCTCATAACGGTAATCAAGGAAAAGCATTCTGCCGGTTCCCTCAAAAGCCTTGTCAAAAATAATCCGGCCCTCAGGTTCCATGATCCAGGGTTCATACATGGTTTCAGCAACGTAGGGAGTAGCCAGTTCCTCAATCATCACGTCCGACCTGATCAGCAGGCTGACCGATCCGTGGAATTCACCATTATCATCTATAATCGGGTGTTGCAAGCTTACCGCATCAAATCCTTCCACGGCCAGGAAGGAATTACTGAGCATAGGGGTTCTGTTTTTTTGCATGATGAAATAATTCTCCTGGTCACGTATATGTTCCCCTTCTGATGGATGAAATTCGGATGGTTCCACATACACCAACACCCCATCGGTATCTATAAGGGCACAAGTCACGATATAGGGGTTATCCTGGTAAAGTCTTCTGAATGTGTCTCTGGCCACATGTTCCGGCGGGATTTGGCCGTTAAAAGAGGTTACTGCATCATCCAGTTGTCGGTCCATCCTGTGCAGTTCTTCAGCTAGCGTTTCCCTGAGGTTTTCCAGGATCTCGCTGGCTTCCGGCAGGTAATGATCGTCTGATCTTTCTCCGATCTTACCCAGAACGACACGCCAGTTATTGAAGGGTACCTGGGTGAAAAGAATATGGGTGTTTCTGCCTGCGAAAATGTAGGAGGTGTAGCCGTGAGAACGGGTCTTCATGGTTTCGACAGCATGACGCAAAGAAGGACTTCCCTCTGCAGTGGGGTTCATGAAAACAAAATCACTACGCGGATGTAAGACTGTAGTACCCTCTTCATCAAGCACATACCATAGGTAGTCGTCGTCAAGGTTCAGGGCGTTGCTGATCAGTTGCTGGAATTCATCAAGAAAAATGGAAATGGCCACAGCACCGGTAATTTCTTCACCTTCAAAAACGGGGACTGCCATCAGGACGGATTGTTTTCCTGTTGAGCGACTGTAGATCAGTGACCCATGAATTTCTTCCCCGTTAAACAGTGAATTGAAATAATCACGGTCTGACAGGTTGAGCCCTGTATAACCGGCATCAACGCTGTAATATCCTCCGTCAGGTTCGATATAAAGGACTGCTCCGGGGATGGCGTTCTGAAGGGTGATCAGGCCTGGCCGGATCTCGGGCCAGATTCCGCTTCTTGTAGCCGGACTCCCGGCGATCAGTCGTAAGGAAGTTAAAGCATGCTGCAGGTAACGGTCAATCAGTGTAGATGCAGTTCCCAGTGCAGCCCTGGCATCAATATCGTAGGTCATGGGGTCATTGTCAGGCCACTGGTCAGCATGAACAGTGGTATCAACCTCTTTCCCGGGTGCAAAAAAACCTCGAAAAATGTCTGTGGGTGCTTTGTTGTTGTTTTCAGTGGATGAAAACCCTGCATGGGAGAGGGGTATCCACTGAAAGCAGAAAATCAGCAACAGAAAAACGCTGAAGTTTAAATGTTTATTCTTCCGGACTTTTTTGTGTTGTTTTGGTGAGTTTTTCATGGTGATACCCTCCTGTTTTATATGTAGATACAAAATGCTGTCTTACAGGGGGAATCCGCCGTCTTTCCCAATTAAAAATACCTGAAAAACCAGGCCTCCTCCGGGCGGGCATAACATTATTCCCACCCTAAATTTATTGATAAATTAGTGAATAAACAAGTTAAAACACAAAAGAAATGATATTGCGGAACCGTAAAACGATCTTATTGTTTTAATTTAGCGCGCCCAATAATTCAAGAAGTTGTCTTTTGCGCCGCCGGGCAACAGGCAGTTCATGCCCCCTGATGCGGATCAGCAGGCGGTTGTTTTTGATTTCCATTTCACGGACTCGTCTGAGGTTTACCAGGTATGACCGGTGAATCCGGAAAAATAACCGGTCTGTGAGTGCCGTTTCTATTGCGGACAGGGGCATATCAACCACTTCATTGGAGCCGTTTTTCATTACCAGGATGGTATAACCGTGAAACAAAAAAGCATAATCGATGTCTTGCTTGTCAGTGATTAGTTCTTTTAATTCGTCGGATGTGTCCATGATTATAAATAGTTTAATTAATACCAGGCGAAATTATCAGGGTTGCATTTGGATTGCTCAGGATGAAAGAAAATTCTCCAGTGACCTTCTTCTTCTGCGGGCTACCGGAACGATTTCCCTTCCTGACAAAAGGCTGACGCTGCCCTCAGGTTCATAGGTGCTGACGAAGGCTTTGTTAATAATATAGTTTCGGTGGGTTCTGAAGAACAGGTCTTCAGGCATTTTTTGCTCCAGGCCGTTCAGGGGGGTGTGAAGCTTTTTCAGGATTTCTTTCCCCATATAAACAACCGATAAGCCCTCGTGGTAGCGTACATGTGTAATGCTTCCAAAAGGAATAAGCCGCAGGCGGCGGGATTCCCGGACCCAGATTCCGTCTCCGATTGTTTTCGTTTCCATAGCTGTTTTGTTTAAATAATATTAATACGTCATAAAATTATAACGTTTAATATAAAAAACAAAACAAAAAATAGAAATAAAAACCAAGAGGCGTCCCGGATAGGTTAAGTGGTTATCTGCGCACTGATCAACCTTCGAATTTTTTCGCAAACTCTTGCCATTCAGCAAATTCGTCGGCTTTCATTACACGGGGAACTTTAACCTGGCCGCCTTTGGCTTTGTTCTGTTCAACCCATGCATAAAATGCCTCCGGGCTGGTCAGCGTGACTTTCACCTCTTTCAGGGCTTTTGTACGGGCCATTGCGTAAGCTTTGTTTGTTTCTTTCAATGCTTTGTCAAGCTCTCTGGCCAGCTCATTTTCACTGGCATGACCTTCCGCTCCGAGGTACCAGTGGTGTATATAGTCCTGTTCCGGTCGTACCGCTGCAACTGTAAATTCCGGGATTCGTAATCCGAAGATCTCTTCAATCTGCCTCATGGCGTCATTCATCTGAATAACAGATAGTTGTGACCCAACCACATTGAGAAAATGTTTGGTTCGTCCGGTGATGACAATTTCTGCTTTTTCCTTGTCAGTGAACCTGATGGTATCTCCGATCATATAGCGCCACGTGCCGGCAACCGTGGAAATGACCAACACATAGTCCGTATTGTTCTCCACTTCCTCCAGTGACAAAGCCCTGGCGCCCTGAACAATGCTGCCGTTCTCGTCAATGTTGTCATTGGTAAAGGGAACAAATTCAAAATAAATTCCGTTGCTGGTGGCCAACGCCATTGACATATCGTTATTGGGCCTGGACTGGAATGCCAGGAAGCCCTCTGAAGCCAGGTAAGTATCCAGGTAAGTGATGGGTTTTCCCATCAATGACTCAAAAGATTTTTTATAGGGCCCGAAAGCCACTCCACCAGAAGCGAAGACCCTCAGGTTGGGCCATATTTCATGAATGTTTTCTGCCTTGTTATACTCAATGACCCTTTTCAGCATCAGCTCATTCCATGAAGGAATCCCGGCCATGGCACCGATATCCCATTTGGGAGCTTCTTTGGCAATGGCATCGACCCGCTCATCCCAGTCTTTTATGGAGGCAATTTTTTTCCCGGGGCGGTAGAAACGTTCAAACCATGAAGGGATATTGCCTGCGGCGATTCCGCTGATCTCTCCTTCCAGGTAATGTCCCGATTTTTTCAGGTCGGTGGTGCTGCCGAGCATCATGATCTCTTTTTCAAAGAAATCGGCCGGAAAATTAAAGTTTGAAGTGGCCAGGATCTGGTAAATACTGGTTTTACGAATTGCTTCCAGCATCTCTTCAGTTATGGGGATTCTTTTGCTTTCCTTTCCCGTGGTGCCGGCACTCAGGGCATAATATTTAACCCTTCCGGGCCAGGTGACATTGCCTGCATCCGTTTCCTTCTGCTTGCTCCACCAGCGGGAATTCATTGCATCGTAATCATAATAAGGAACTGCTTCAGCGAATGCAGCAGCCAGGTTTTTTTCCTTCAGTATATTTTTGAATACATATGTTTGTCCGAATTCGGTGGATGCTCCTTTTTCCAGTAAATCTTTCAGTATTTCCTTTTGTGATTCCACCGGATCGTGATCAGGTAATACAAAATCTGTGATCCCGAGGGCGGCTTTTATGATATTTCCAAGTACGACCATTGATATATTCTGTTAATATTTGATATGCCTGGTAGTCAGCTGATTTATTATATATAATCTTATTGATAAAGATACGACGAAAACTCTGTCAAAATGTATATTTATAATTATTTAATATTTGTTGCTTCATCTCTTTGTGGCCTTCTTTTTATCTGTAGATAATTGACCGCATGCAGCCTGAATATCTGTTCCCCGTGATTTCCTGATGGTGGTGGTAATTCCCTTTGCTTCCAGGGCCGTTTTAAAAGATTGCATAATTTCTTCATCCGGTGACTGCAGGTCACTTCCGGGTACCGGGTGAAAGCGCATCAGGTTGATCCTGCAGCGGATGCGATGTAACAAACGGGCCAGGGCCTTGATATGTTTCGGACTGTGATTTAAGCTTTTAAATACAATATATTCAAAAGATACCCTTCTTTGTTTTTCCATTGAAAACCTTTCGATGGTGCCGATGACCTCTTCCAGCGGATGTGTTTTCTGCATGGGAACCAGTTGGCGGCGTTCTTCATCGAAAGGGGAGTGCAGGCTGATGGCCAGGTTGCAGCGGCTGTTTTCCAGAAAGTGCTGCATTTCAGGGATCAGCCCGATGGTGGAGACCGTTACCCGCCGCGGACTCATCCCGTAGCCATACGCTGAAGTAAGTATTTCAAGGCTTTTCATGACGGCATCCAGGTTGTCGAATGGTTCCCCCATGCCCATGTATACAATATTTGTCAACGAATCTGTTTCAGGCAGGCTGTGAACCTGGTTGAGTATTTCTCCGGCAGTCAGCTGCCCCTGAAGTCCCTGGCGGGCGGTCATGCAAAAACTGCAGGCCATGCGGCATCCCACCTGTGATGAAATGCAAAGGGTATGGCGCTTTCCGTCAGGGATGTAAGCAGATTCGATATACCCATTATGATGTGTTGGAAATAAGTACTTTTTTGTCCCGTCTGATGCTGTTTGTACATCCACCGGTTCTCTCCATTCAATGCAGTAATCCCTGGCCAGCTCCTCCCTTATTTTTTTGGGGAGATTGGTCATCTGGTCGATGTACCGCACACGCTTTTTATAAATCCATTCGGCAATCTGCCGGGCGGTATAGTCTGGCCAGTTATTCGCGCTGACCAGTAATTGAAGTTCTTCGAGGGTTTTCCCCGACAGGGATTGCTGAGGTTCTTGTGCCATCGGTTTTTACAGGTGTTTACAGGTTTGCAAAAGTATGAAAAATATGGATTTTTGTATCTTTGGCAGCGTATTCAAAAGCAATGCAATGAAAAAGAGCCGGCATTCAGCTTTAAAAACGGTTTTTTCCCGCCGATTGGGCTTGATGGCTTTTTTGTCCATCTATTTATCTTTTTATAACGGGTTTCAGGCATCTGCCAGCCAGGATACTGCAGTGAATGATTGTTCATTCCGCAGGGATGACCGGGGGCATCTGCGGGCTACCTATTTGTCGGATATGCCAGACAAATTAACTTACTTGAAAATCGACCAGGGGTTTTCAAAAGGGCTGCTCTTTGACCAAAAAATGTCGAATCTTCATTACGGTGGTCCCGGGGGAGTCCTTTCCTTTGCATTGCACCGCCGCGCACCTTCTCATATTTCTGAATGGCATTTTGCCCGGGGCACATTTCACTATTCCCGCCCGCATCATGAAAATTCGCTGGTTTATAATTTTTCAGGTGGTACAAGGTATGTGCATTTGCGGCGTCTTGACCCGCGCGGACCATTCCGCTTTTATGCAGGCGCGCAGGTTGATTTGACGGGTGATTTCCGGATTATCCCGGCCATGGGCAATTCCTTTTTGTTTGCCAACGCTGTGGGGTCATTGCAGCCGAGGATGGATATTTCCTATCCATTATTACTGTTTAATCGTGAATGGCATTTTGATTTTTCGATGGCCGCATCGCTGATCGGATATAACCTGGGGTTTCCTGAGTACGGGACCAGTTATCGCATCGGGGAAGACGGGGGAAGCACCCTGCAAAACCTGGAAAGCTTTCTGACCCATCCGGGAAATACCGCACAAATCAATAGCGGAATTTTTTACCGCCATTCTTTTGGCAACGAATACAATCCCAACTGGTTCCGGATCGGATATAATTGGGATTATTTCCGCATGGACAGCAATCATAATCTTCGTCTATATAATGTACGTCATCAGTTTGTGTTGGAATTATACTTTCTGTTGAATTGAAACTGGTCTTAAAAATCATTTGAAGCCAAATTGTATCAATGGCGCGCGTGTCTGTCTGAAAATATTGGGTATGAACAACAATAAATACATACTGATAATCGGCTTTCTGGCTTTGCTGCCGTTGTTGTTTGCTTCCTGTGAAAAAGCCTTCATGGAAGATGAGGCTGGTGCTGATCCGGAAACTGTATTTGATGAGGTGTGGACTTTTGCCGACCGGCATTATTCTTTTTTCAGGGAAAAAGGGGTGGACTGGGATGCCATATATGACCAGTACCGGGAAAAAGTCCGCCCGGACATGAGTCAGGTTGATTTATTTGATCTCTGTGCGGCCATGCTTTATGAGCTCCGTGACGGGCATGTTAATCTGGTGAGTTCTTTTGATCGCTCCCGTTACTGGGACTGGTTCCTTGACAGCCCGGAGAACTTTTATTACAGTATTGTCCAGCGATATTATATGCAGGACCGGCAGCGATACATCGGCCCCCTGCAGTTTGTAAAACTTGAGCGGGATGTTTTTTATGTGTATTACGGCAGTTTCGCCAACGCAATCAGTGAAAGCAACCTGAATATACTGATCAATACCCTGAATTCTGCGGGAGGGCGCCCCGGGCTAATCATTGATGTGCGTAACAACGGAGGAGGCAGCCCTGACAATGCCCGTGATATCGCTTCCCGTTTTACCGGGGAGCGCCGTTTTGCCGGAACCAACTACATCAAAAACGGGCCGGGGCACGAAGACTTCCGGGCAGAGGAGGTATATATCCGTCCGCATGACGGCCCCCGGTTTGACGGAAAGGTGGTGGTGCTTACCAACAGGAAAAGCTATAGTGCCACCACTTACTTTGCCCAGTATATGAAGGTGCTTCCCCATGTCACCTTAGTGGGGGATGCAACCGGCGGGGGTGGAGGGATCCCTGCCTTCAGGGATCTGCCAAACGGATGGATGTTGCGCCTTTCCAGCAGCCGCTTCCTGGATCCCGACGGTAACAGCATTGAGCCGGGGGTAGAACCGCATATTACCCTGCATCTTTCCCCTGAAAGCATTAAACAAGGCCGGGATGATATTCTTGAAGAGGCGTTGGAAATACTCAGGTAAACAGGCAATTAGGTGGGTTGAATGCCTGTTTGTTGTCTCTTTAATCAGGCTTTAGCTTGTGTAAAGTAAAAAAAATTACTACTTTTGCATGTTATGTGCTCCTGAGGGGGCTTTCTGCTTATGGTTTCTTTCGAAAACCATTCTGCTCAACAATAGGGTCAATCAACATATCCGACTTGTTGATTTCTGGAATTGAATCAAATAGAGTTGTTAAATCAAAGGCTTTGAATGAAGAGATTCTTCAGGTTCAAACTTATTTTTATTCACTAAATCATTAATTTATGAAATTTTTACGATTGACAGGATTTGTAGTACTGATGATGATGCT
>PWHO01000117.1 GCA_003555385.1 Bacteroidales bacterium | reverse complement strand
TGGCCGAAAGCTTGTTACAGCAAAATTATTATTCCTCGGGCTGTCCAGGTAAAAGATGGTTTCCCGGTTGGATTTCGTTTCCATTGTCAGATGAATTTTGCGATCTTTGCGACTTCTGTTTTGAATGACACAACAGGGTCAAAGATATTAAATTTGGGAGGCATCTTGAAGCGGGAAAAACCTACTTTTGGCAAGGAGCTGAACCCCGTACAGCGGTTTTTGCTGATGGTGGCCGGCACCCTTGCACTTGGTCTGGGTTTGCTGGGAATACCCCTTCCGCTCCTTCCGACCACGCCTTTTTTGTTACTCTCTACCTATTGTTACGCCCGGAGCTCTGAGCGATTCTATTACTGGCTGATCAATCACCGGTTTCTTGGCGAGCATATACGAAACTACCTTGACCACAGGGGGACAACCGCACAGGTCAAAAAGGGATCCATTGCCCTTTTATGGATTACCATCAGCATATCGGCCATATTCGCAGTGACTTTGTTATGGGTGCGCCTTTTGCTACTGGCCATTGCCATCGGTGTGACCATTCATATCAGTTCCCTGAGAACCCTGCAAAAAAAATAAGGGCCCTCTTCCGCTGAAGGAAGAATGCCCTTATTCTATTTGATGGTATTTGCCGGGTATTTATTCTTTCGGACGGGGATCTACAAATCCCTGGGTCAGTTCTTCCGGCGTGGGTTCTCTTTTCTTGAGGACTTCCCCTTCGAAATGCAGGTCCATTCCTGCCAGGGGGTGGTTAAAGTCCATTTTGACTTTTTCATCACCGATATCAAGTATTTTGCCTCTGTGCGGATTGCCTTCCTGGTCTTCCATATTGATGATGTTGCCCTCGACAAGCAGATCTTCTGCGAGTTTTCCGTCAATGACGAAAATACTTTTGGGAAGGTCCACAACGGCTTTGTCATTTACCTGGCCATATGCCTGGTCGGCTTTGATGGTGAATTCAAATTCTTCACCTTCTTTCAGCTCCTTCACATTATTTTCAAAGCTCTCATTTAACCGGCCGGCACCAAATAAAAACTCAATGGGTTTTTCTTTGCTCACAGATTCCAACATCTCTCCTTCTGGCCCTCCTTCACGCAGCTCATAGGTGAGTGCAATTACTTTGGCTTCGGGTTGCGTCATAATGTAATTGAATTAGATTAAAAAATGAACGGGATTACCCTCAATTGAAGGAAAATCCCGAAACTGTCTGATTTATAATTGCAAAGATATAAAAAATGGAGAGGAACCCAAAACCCTCATTTGTTTTTCTGCCTGGTGAAAAAATTATGATCCCAAAGCTTGTGTTTTTTCAAGAATTAAGTGTATCTTTGCGCTCCTGAAATATAAAGGCAATATATCATGGCTAAGAAATCGAAAGACGCAAGGGTACAGGTTATTTTGGAATGCACTGAGCACAAAAGCAGTGGAGTGCCGGGTACTTCCAGGTACATCACTACCAAAAACAAAAAAAATACCCCGGACAGGATGGAAATGAAAAAATACAATCCCATACTCCGGAAGATGACCATTCACAAAGAAACCAAATAAACTGAGATATCATGGCAAAGAAAGTTGTTGCAACACTGAAAACCGGATCGGGTAAAGGTTATGCCAAAGTAATCCGGATGCAAAAATCTGAAAAGTCAGGTGCCTATGCTTTTGAGGAAGAAATTGTAGCTTCTGATAAAGTAAAGGAATATCTTGCAAAAAAGAAGTAGGTTTTTACTGGACGAGCGTGTCTTTTCAGATCTGTTCCATATTGTTGGTGCAGGTCTGATTTTATTTTGTATCCCACCGGCAACTGTATGAACTATGGGCTTATTTGATATGTTTTCCAAGGGTAAGGAGGAGAAACTCGACAAGGGGTTGTCCAAAACCCGCACCAATTTATTCTCACGTATGAGCAAGGCGGTGGCTGGCCGTTCAACAGTGGATGCTTCGGTGCTGGATGACCTGGAAGAGGTATTGATCAGTTCAGATGTGGGGGTAGCCACGACCATTAAGATCATCGAACGGATTGAAGAAAGGGTGGCAAAAGATAAATACCTGGGCACAGATGAGTTAAACAGAATCCTGCGGGAAGAGGTAAAAGCGTTATTGTTTGAGAATGATTCCAATACAATTTCGGGTATTCTCGAGGCGGAAACCCGCCCTTATGTCATTATGGTCGTTGGGGTAAACGGCGTCGGTAAAACGACTACCATCGGCAAACTTGCCCACCGGTTTAAGGAATCCGGGAAAAAGGTGGTGATGGGAGCTGCTGATACTTTCAGGGCTGCGGCAGTGGATCAGCTGACTATCTGGTCTGAACGTGCCGGTGTTCCCATTGTCTCTCAGGGCATGGGTGCTGATCCTGCTTCCGTGGCATATGAGACCCTGGCCTATGCCAAGGCTAACGAAATGGATGTGGCCATTATTGATACAGCTGGTCGATTGCACAACAAAGTAAACCTGATGAATGAGCTGGCCAAAATCAAACGGGTTATGCAAAAGGTGATTCCCGGAACCCCGCATGAGGTATTGCTGATCCTGGACGGTTCTACCGGGCAAAATGCTTTTGAGCAGGCTAAGCAATTTACCTCGGTAACAGAAGTCAATGCCCTGGCAATTACCAAACTCGATGGCACAGCCAAAGGAGGAGTTGTTCTTGGTGTTAGCGACCAGTTGAGTGTTCCTGTTAAATACATCGGAGTGGGTGAGGCCATTGATGATCTTCAGGTGTTTGACAGGGAAGCTTTTGTGGATACCCTTTTTCAATAGACAATTTCTGACACGTGAACAAAAAAAACATTCGGGTCATTACCCTGGGCTGCTCAAAAAACCAGGTAGATTCGGAAAAACTGATCGGACAGCTTCCTGCCAATCGCTACCATCTCCTGCATGAAGGTGAAGGAGCGGCCGACGTGGTAATTATCAATACCTGCGGATTTATCCAGGATGCTAAACAGGAAAGTATTGACACCATCCTTGAGGTGGTTGAGGCACGCAAAGCAGGCATTGTAAAGGAAGTACTGGTGAGTGGTTGTCTTTCGCAGCGCTATCTGGATGCCCTGAAGGAGGAAATTCCTGAGGTAGATGCCTGGTTCGGAGTCAATCAGCCGGCTGACATCCTTGACTATCTTAAAGAACCATATACAGCCGGGAGTAAGGAACGAATACTGAGTACGCCATCCCATTATGCGTACCTCAAAATTGCAGAAGGCTGTGATCGCAGCTGTTCGTTCTGCGCCATTCCCATGATCAGGGGACCTTTTACTTCCCTTTCCATTGACCATTTGGTGGAAGAGGCAGCTATGCTGGCTGATCGCGGTGTGAAGGAACTGATATTGGTTGCCCAGGAACTGACCTATTACGGAGTTGATACCCACAGTAAATCGATGCTCGCTCCCCTGCTGCGAGCTTTGATTGCGGTGAAGGGGATTTCCTGGATCCGTCTTCATTATGCTTACCCCCGTCAGTTTCCCGAAGAAGTGCTGGAGGTCATGGCGGCTGAGCCAAAAATCTGCAATTACCTGGATATCCCCCTGCAGCATATTAACAATGAGCTGTTGCGGGCGATGCGGCGGGGGCATGACCGTGACGGTACCCTGAGGTTTTTACAGAAACTGCGCAGCCGGATCCCGGGCATTGCCGTAAGGACAACGCTGATGACGGGTTTCCCCGGTGAAACTGAAGAGGCCTTTCGTGAACTGAAGGAGTTTGTGGAGACGGTTCGTTTTGACCGTTTGGGGGTATTTACTTATTCACCCGAAGAAGGTACCGCAGCTTATGCACTGGGAGATCCGGTTTCGCAGCAGGTAAAAGAAGAGAGAGCCGCTGCCATTATGGAAATGCAGTCCGGTATTTCATTGGAGATCAACCGTGCGAAGATCGGGCAGCATCTCCCTGTACTGGTTGACAGGGAAGAGGCGGAATACTTCATTGGCCGTACCGAGTTTGATTCTCCTGAGGTGGACAATGAAGTACTGATCGAAAAAGCCCCCGGGATTTCCGGGGGCCGGTTTGCCAATGTATTGATTACGGGAGCGACCGAGTATGAATTATTTGCCAGGCCGGATGTTCCCGGAGAGTTTAGTTCATAAGCAGTGAATTAAAGATCAGCTTGTTCGAAACCGGTGTGGACCCCCTGAAATTGGGAACAAACGAAAACAGGGTAGCCTGTCCTTCCCCTCTTTCCAGCCAGACAATGGCAGGCTGTCTTTCCAGCAGGTCTTCATTCTCCGCATAACCGCTCAGCATAATGCTTCTGGTGTTTTCGGGAAATTGTCCGATAACCCGCCTGTCCATCCCAAATGTAGGAATTGAGGTGGCAAAAACCGGGTTACTGCGATGAAAAACCCCGATTTCTGAGGGCATTCCCAGGGTCAGCGGGTGATCTCCCAGGAGGTTGATCTTAAGAAAGGATCCCGGACAATAAAAACCTTCCCGCGTTAACTGAGTGGAATTGTCACGTACCGGAAACCGGAAAGGTTCATCGTTTTCAGGGCGCATCAGCCCGAAGAAAAGGTTGGTCGAACGACCCCAGGATATCAGGTGACCTCCCTGGTTCATGAACCTGAGCACGTTCTGCCATCCATCACTCCCCATTCCTTCAATGTATTCAGGGTTATAAAACGGGATATACACTTCTCCTCCCCGGGTGGTATGTCCGTCGATGATCTGATCCCTGGTGGCATCCGGAAATACAATCACGTCAAAATCTTCCTGAAGTGATGTATCTTTGAAATCTGCGGGGTTCAACACGGTATAAGGGATTCCGTATGTGTCGAACAGGAACCTCGTCCATCCTGCATCCATATCATGGAAGTTGGTTTCACACAAAGCGATCCTTGGCATCTGCAGAGAACTGAATCCGCCTGGTGCTGTTTCTGTTACCAGGGGTTGTGTATGAAGTTCCGAGATCACCTCTTCCAGGGCATCCCGGTTATTGCCGTTCAATTCAACCAGGAAGCTTCCGGCCGGAATTTCTTCGTTCCGGTGTATCAGGTTATGGGAATTGCGCTGAACCTCAACGCCCTTATCCATGGCCATGAAAGCTGCTTTGTAGCTTTCGTTTCTGCGTGACGGGAAGATAAGGTAGTTATTGTCTTCAGGCAGTGTTGCCCTGTAGGTGAGGGCTTCCGGGTATATCCTGCTGTGGGAGAAGGAATCATCCGGGTAATAATTATTGATTTCAATACTGGTCAATCCCCGGTGTAAAGGCAGCGACCAGCTGGTGATATCATAGGGCCGTATCATTTCGCCTCCGGGCGTGTAGTGCCTTTCGGGGAAGGTCTGGTCCTCCATGATTTCTTTGATAAATGCACGGAATGGCTGGGCCAGCGGGATGATGAAGTCTCCATCCATGATGCGCCTGCCTTCCATGGTAGTTTCTTCATTTAACCGGTAAATATCTATGCCGTGGCGATCCAGTAGCTCAAGCAGGGCAACCAGCTCTCCGTCATCTTGTTGCTGAGCAGGCAGTACATAATAAAACGGGGGTTCTTTTTTACCTTTCTCAATCTCTTTCCTGCACAATTCGTTTCGGAATGTAAGAATATCCTCGCGGTGAATAGCTCCTGTCTTGACCAGTGAGTAAACGGATTCCAGCTCGTAGGTGATCAGATCGTCAAATGTCCACCATCCGCCGGGCCAGGGAGCCGGGAAATTGATACTTTTCTTATATTCCGACAAACCTTTGCCCCTTACCTGGAGTTCATTGGCTTCAATATAAATGGGAGAAGCCAGTTGCACACTGGCGGCTTCGGTAAGCAAGCTGATCACATTTTTCCATGCACTGGTTTGGGTGGATCCCGGCCAGTAGTCATCAAAGAGATAAGCCTGGCTGATTCCCTTTAATCCGCTGGCAGTCATGTCCCGCGACATATTGGAGCCGAATATCCATGTCCAGTTCCAAAGCAGTTCATCGATATTCTGTGCAATGGGGTCATGGCTGGGGGGTACAAAATACCTTGGGCCGGTACTTCCCATCTGGTGTTTTTCCACGAGCACATGCGGAAACCAGTCACGGTTGTAAATGTCGGCAACAGCCTGGTTGTCTGATTGTGTAAGTGTGACAAAATCCCTGTTTATGTTGTGTCCCACGTACTTATGATATACGCCGGGCAAAGAACTCCCTTCATAAGGGGTATCCAGGTATTGGTTATAGTGGTTGACGATCATGTTCATCCCGTCGGGATTGTGGTTGGGTACCATCATGAATACCACATCCTTCAGGTGTGCCGGATTGCTGTCAGTGCCGGTGATCAGGTTATAGGCCATCAGTGGGGCAGCCTGGGCGGGAGCCACCTCGGTGGCGTGCATAGACAGGGTAACAAGGACAAACACTTTTCCTTCCTCAATCAACTCCCTGCGCTCATCTTCCGGGATGTTGCCGTCCAGGGCAAGCCGGCGGTTGATTTCCTTCAGCCTTTCCAGGTTATCGATGTTTTCTTCGGATGATACAAAGGCAATATACATGGGGCGTCCCATGGGAGACTCACCGTTTTCAACCAAAGTGATCATGCCGGACTCATCGTCCAGGATCTCCAGGTATTCAATCAGGGGTTCATACAAAAAGAGCATTCTGTCTTCACCGGGGGTGAACCCGAAAAAGTCTGCCGGGGTTGTCAGTACCGGGTCTCCGATATCTGAACCGGCACTGGGCTTTATGGTATCTGAGCCGTTAGTGGAAACAGAAAACAATAACAATGAAATCAGACAAAAACTAATTGACTTGATTGCGTTCATTTGTGTGTGTGTTGGTTAAAAAAATAGGTTGTTGATTGAATGGTCAGACACCTTGATGCATGATGGTATTGTAACCCGTTTTCAGAATGTCAAGGGCTTCCTCGCTGTTGCGGCCTTCTGCATAGGTCCTCAGCACGGGTTCTGTCCCTGATGGTCTGATCATGAGCCATTGACTGTCACTGAAATAATACTTGAAGCCGTCCAGGGTTTCCGTTTTCCGGACGGTGTATTTCCCGAAATGTTCATAAAGGCCCTGCTGACAGTTTTTTACGATTCTTTCCTTGTCCTGCTCGCTGACGATCAGGTCGGCGCGTTCAAAAGCAAAGGGACCGGTGATGGCGTATATTTCATCGATCAGCCCGGTCAGTGAAAGCCCTGTTTCAACCATGGCTTCCCATATGATCAGCCCGGTATATATTCCGTCACGTTCCGGAATGTGACCACTCACTGCAATACCGCCCGATTCTTCTCCGCCCACCAGTACCTCCTCATGAAGCATGATTTCGCAGATATGCTTGAACCCGATTTTGACCACGTCCAGCGGTATTTGGTAGGCTTCACAGAGTTTTTGGATTTTCACAGAAGAGGAGAAGCCTGTAACCACCTTGCCTGTTTTCTTCTTATAATGATGCAGGTAGTGGATCAGTAACAGTATTACATGGTGCGAATCGATATAGTTTCCTGATTGATCTGCCAGGGCTGTTCTGTCAGCGTCCCCGTCAACTGCCAGCCCGCAGTCGATATTCCCTTCCTGCCGGATACGTTCCAGGAATCTGCCCAGGTTTCTCTCCAGGGGCTCCGGGGGGATCCCGTCAAACAAAGGTTGTCGCTCACAATGCATAAGGAGGCTGTCAGGAAACAACCGTTTCATCACATTCTGACCCGATCCGTACATGGCATCAAAAGCAAAACGAAGCCCTGATTTGCGTATTTTTTCCAGGTCAAATTGTCCCTCCAGGTAGTCACAGTACATGCTTTCCAGGTCCACATATTCCAACAACCCCTGCTTTTGAAGGTCTTCAAGCCTGACTTCGTCCAGGCTGTCGGTGAAGCGGTCAGGAATATGATTTTCGACTTCCCTGATCTGTTCTTCAAGCAAAGGGCCGCCATAATGCCCCTTGAGCTTGTATCCGTTATACAGAGGCGGGTTGTGGCTGGCGGTGACAAAAACACCCACGCTTGTATTGTACCTCAGGCATCCCATTGAGATCATCGGAGCAGATACAAAATCGCTGCATAAGAACACCTTGATTCCGTTGCCGGTCAGAACTTTTGCAATTGTCTCAGCAAAAAGCTCCCCGCCGAACCGGCAGTCATGCCCTACGACTACTGTTGGTTTTTCATGTTGTTTGAGTGCCCAGATGGCCGTTCCCTGCGCGATACGCGCCACATTTTCTGTGGTAAATTCTTTGGCGATCACGGCACGCCAGCCGTCTGTCCCGAATTGTATTCTTGTCATATTCCTTATGTTTTAATTCGTGCTGAATGCATTTGAAGCGGGTTACCGGAATATTCTCCTTTCGTTGAGGGCCTGGCGGTATCGTCTCGCGTTGGCCAGGTGTTCGGCATAGGTTTCTGCAAAATTGTGGTAGCCACTGAAGTCTTCCCTGGCACTGAAGTAAAGGTAGTTGTGCTCCTCATAATTCAGGACTGCATCCATTACCGGAGGCTCGGGCAGTGTGATGGGCCCGGGGGGAAGTCCTGCATATTTGTATGTATTGTAGGGAGAATCAATTTCAAGATGACGATTCAGTACACGACCGATACTGAAGTCACCATGGGCGTAGACAACGGTGGGGTCAGCCTGAAGGAGGATGCCCCTGTTGAGGCGGTTGATATAGACCCCGGCAATCCTTGCCATTTCATCCTGTTTGCTGGTTTCTCTCTGAATGATAGAGGCCAGGATCCCGACCTCTTGTGTGCTGAGTCCGATTTCGGATGCTCTTTCCCGGCGTGTTTCACCCCAGAAAGCCCTGTATTCCCTTTGCATTCGACTCAGAAGCTGGCCTGGAGAGGTGGTCCAGTAAACTTCATAGGTGTTGGGAATAAACAACAGTTTGATCGTTGCCCTGTCAAGTCCGGTTTCCTGCAATATTTCCTCATCATTGAGCAGCCGGATAATTGATAAAGAGTCGGTTTCCAGTTGCGAGGCAAGGGTGCCGGCCAGCTGCCCTTTGGTATGGATGTTCGTGAATGTGAGGCGTACCGGTTCCTGCTGGCCGGAACGCAGCAAATTGATCAGCTCATTGTTTCCCATTTCCTCTTGAATGCGGTACCGGCCGGGTTGTACCCTGTTGGGGTAGTTCTTCTTCTTTGCGAGCCAGTCAAAAGTCCGGATGCTTGCCAGGATGTTTTCTTCTTCCATCAATTGTCTGACATCCTCATAAGAACTTCCCGACGGAATGTAAAGGTGCATGACCTCTCTGTTGCCCAGATCGGTATTCGGGGTATATACAACCCGGTAAAACAGGAAAGACAGCAAAACCCCGCAGACGATGATTGCAATCAATACAGTCAGCAGCAAGGGGTGAAAAAACATGCTACGGTTTTTACTCATGGTCTTTATTGATCAGTTTCCATGGATCTTGCAGGACAATCGAATATACGCTGCAGGACCAGTTCATCTTTCCAGATTTTTTCTGACAACCTCCAGGCTTTCCTGGTACCCGTATGCTCAAAACCGTTTTGTGTGAAAAGGCGGAGGCTTTTATGGTTGTCTCTGTCTACCCCGCAGTAAAGCTGTTTCAGTTGCAATACCTTTTCGGCATAGGTGATAAGCATTTTCAGTGCCTCGTTGGCATAACCCTGGCCCCGTGCTTCCCGGGCAATGATAATTCCAACTGCTGCCCTGCGGTGGTGCGGGTCGAACTCAAATAAATCAATGATCCCCATGGCTTCCCCGGATTTGTGGGTGATGACCAGCCGCAGTTGTTTGTCCACGTAGATATCATTCGCGGCATTTAAAATGTACTGTTCCAGGAAGAAACGTGACAGCGGGTTGAGGTGGTCTCCCGCATGCCAGCTTTCCATGTCATTCTCAAGCTTATATAAAAGCTCCAGGTCTTCGATTTCTACCGGTCTCAGACTAATGCGATCACTGTTCATCAGGTTCATTACTTGTTGTTATTGCCTGTTGCAGGGTCTCCATGTCCAGTTCTCCCCTGAACACAAATTGTGCCGGACCCTTCAACAGGATGTTTGAAAAAGTTTCATGATGATTTTCCGGTGAATGGAATGATACCTCCAGTTTTCCTCCGGATGTAAGTATTTTGTAGTCAGTATATTGAGAGTCCTTGTGATGATGTGACCAGGCAGCGATGGCGGCTGCCGTAACCCCCGTTCCACATGAAAGGGTTTCTTCTTCCACCCCTCTTTCGTAGGTTCTTACTGATAAGGTGTTGTCACCCCTTTCTTCAACGAAGTTGACGTTGATCCCTTCGGGGATCCATTCTCCGGCATACCTGATCTTACGGCCGAGGTTGGTAACATCCACACTACCCAGGTTTTGGACAAAACGGACCAGATGAGGAGAACCCGTGTTCACGAAGTAATTGTCCGGGGAGAGGTTTACCGGATATTTTACCGGGTTCAGGGTAACGGATACAAGCGGCCGGGAGTGGTGAGGGGTGATGACACGGGCTTCATGCATACCATCCACGGCTTTAAAACGAATTTGCTGCCTGCCGGGAAATATTGTATGAAAGGCAAATGCTGCTGCACAGCGGCTCCCGTTCCCGCAAAGGCTTCCTTTTCGTCCGTCGCTGTTAAAATAATGCATCATGAAATCGGCTGATGCGTCTTCTTCAATGAGTATCAAACCATCAGCGCCTATCCCATATCGCCTGTGGCAGAGAGAGGCAATAAGGGATTGTGCCCGGTCTGCAAAGGGGGTAAACACTTTTTTCCGGTTGTCAATGATAATAAAATCATTTCCGGCACCGTGATATTTGGAAAAATACAACTTCATTCCCGGGTTTTATCCAGCTGATTTGATTGGATCCGGTTTTCGGATCCCTGTTGAACAGACCAAATTAACAAAAAAATCTTAACCATGAATCGTCCGGATTTTTAGTTTTTATTAAGAGTTATTTGTTTATTAAGGCATACTTATTGATTAAGAAGACAATGAAAGGTTTTATGCCATATTGGCGGTTTTTTGTGTGTTTAAAGAACAATTTGTCAATATGGTTGTTTTACCGGGTGGCAGCTAAATTGAAGGCGTTATGCCCATCACGAATTTACTGACTGAATAAATAAATAAAAAACAGATGAAGAAATTTCTGAGTCTTTTTTTTGTGGCAGTTTTGGGTGGCTTTGTGGCCATCGGGATTGATTATTATTTCTTGCCTGTATCCAATCAGGGAGGTGCGGATGTATCGGTAACAATCCCGCACAGGGGAGATCGGATTCCTGCCGCTTTGGCAGCCCGGTTGTCAGATCCGGAGTTCTCCGCCACACTGCCTGATTTTACGCTGGTGGCAGAGATGACGGTTGATGCTGTGGTGCATATCCGTTCTGAATTTGAAAGACAAAGTATCCCGCGCGGCGACAGATTCGGCCCGGAAGATTTCTTTGATTTCTTTTTCGGGCCAAGGGGCCCTGACCATAGGCAGCCGCAACCCTCGCAGGGTGCGGGAAGCGGTGTCATTGTCAGTCATGACGGCTATATCATTACAAATAACCATGTGGTGGACAATGCAGGTAAAATTGAGATTACCCTGAATGACAATCGCATGTATGAGGCAGCAGTTGTTGGCAATGACCCCACCACGGACCTGGCCCTGCTTAAAATTGATGCGGGCGATCTTCCATACCTGGATTTTGGAGATTCCGATGCCCTGATGGTAGGAGAATGGGTTTTGGCAATTGGCAACCCGTTTAACCTGGAGTCAACGGTCACCGCTGGTATTGTCAGTGCCAAGGGACGAAATATCAATATTCTCAGGGAAGAAATGGCCATCGAGTCATTTATCCAGACAGATGCTGCTGTCAATCCGGGTAACAGCGGCGGAGCATTGGTGAACAGCCGGGGTGAGCTTATTGGGATCAACACAGCAATTGCCTCTACCACAGGCTCATTTGCAGGATATTCATTTGCTGTTCCCTCAAACATTGCCCTGAAAGTGAAGGAGGATTTGATGGAATTCGGAGAGGTGCAGCGGGGTCTGCTTGGTGTGCAGATTTCCGAATTAACCAGCAGACGTGCTGAAGAAATGGGAATCGGCATTAACCAGGGTGCGTATGTGGAGAGCGTGAATGAAAACAGTGCGGCCGAGGAAGCCGGACTGCATGAAGGCGACGTGATTATCGGTATTGATGATACAACCATCAGGAATCCTTCGGCGCTCATTGAAACGGTTGCCCGAAAACGGCCCGGAGATGAAGTACTTGTAAGGTATTACCGTGACGGAAGGGAAAGAGAAACCAGTGCTACATTACAAAATGTTTATGGAGAGCTTGAAAGCGTCACAAGAGACCGGCGTGAAGTTACAGAAATACTCGGTGCCCGGTTCGAAACGGCACCCAGAGAAGATCTTGACAGGTTGAATATTGACAACGGTGTGCAGGTGACATCCGTTTCGCCGGGTCTGATTCGTGATGCAGGCATCCGGAGCGGATTTATTATTACCGGTATAGCCAATAAACCGGTGCGCCGGCCTGAGGATATTCCCGAAATTCTCGGAGATAAATCCGGCGGGGTCCTGATTGAAGGTGTTTACCCGGACGGAACCCGTGCCTATTATGGAATAGGCATTGATTAGCGCGAAGCTTGCGTCTTTGCGGGATTTTTTGTACCTTTGGGGGCTTTTTGCCCCTGAAGCTGTTTTGTACCAGTATAAATCAGCAAGATTGAGAGAACTCACAAGTAAAACCACATAAATTCATATGCGACAGTTAAAAATTTCCAAGTCCATCACCAATCGTGATACCGCGTCATTGGATAAATACTTGCAGGAGATTGGGAAGGTTCCTTTGATTTCTGCAGAGGAGGAGGTGCAGCTGGCACAGCGGATCAAGCAGGGTGACCAGGTCGCCCTGGAAAAACTTACCAAGGCTAACCTCCGGTTTGTGGTGTCCGTAGCCAAACAATACCAGAACCAGGGGCTGAGCCTTCCTGACCTGATCAACGAAGGAAATCTTGGTCTTATTAAGGCTGCAAAGCGTTTTGATGAAACCAGGGGGTTTAAGTTTATCTCCTATGCAGTATGGTGGATTCGTCAGTCTATTCTGCAGGCACTTGCTGAACAATCGCGTATTGTAAGGCTTCCCCTGAACCAGGTAGGATCATTGAATAAGATCAAAAAGGAAGCCTCCAGGCTGGAGCAGCAGTACGAAAGGCCTCCTTCCTCTGAAGAGCTTGCCAATGCCCTGGATGTGAATGAAGATAAGATCACCGAGTCTTTCAGAATATCCACCCATCATGTATCTGTGGATGCACCACTTGTACAGGGAGAAGATGCGAGTTTGCTCGATGTATATGTGAACCAGGACTCGCCAAATGCGGACTCTACCCTTGTCAGGGAATCTTTGGCCAGGGAGATACAAAGATCACTGGCTACCCTGACGGAAAAGGAGCGCGATGTGATCAACCTGTATTTCGGTATAGGAATGAATCATGGTCTGACACTGGACGAGATCGGTGCAAAGTTTGACCTCACCCGGGAACGGGTCCGGCAGATTAAAGAGAAAGCCATCCGGCGCCTGAAACATACGTCCAGGAGCAAATTGTTAAAAGCTTATTTGGGCCAGTAGTATGAGAAGTTGTTTACTTAAATTCCCCGTTCTTTTTCTGTTTTTTCTCTTTTTGTTTTCTGCCACGGCCGAGGGCAGGGAAATTAAAATCCAGGTTGCTGTTACAGCTGATGTACATGGGCGTTTTTTTTCCTATGATTTCGTAAAAAACCAACCAGCCGGTGCGTCACTTGCCCATATTCATTACTTAAAACAGGCCATGGGGCGACGTCAGGGTTCAAACCTGATCCTGCTTGATAACGGTGACCTGATCCAGGGTACACCGGCGGCTTATTATGCCAATTTTGTGCAGGAAACAGATAAAAACCTGATTGCCCGTGTGATGAACTATGTGGGATTTGATGCGGCGACCGTAGGAAACCATGATATTGAAGCCGGCCCTGAAGTATATAACCGACTCAAGGAAGAGTTTGATTTTCCCTGGCTGGGAGCCAATGTATTGGATGAGGAAAGTGGGGAACCCTATTTTACCCCGTATACTGTGATCGAGAGGGAGCGTATCCGTGTAGCCGTACTGGGGCTTACCACTACCGGTGTTCCCACATGGCTGCCCCCGCACTTGTGGGAGGGTCTGGTATTTGAAGATATGGTTGAATCTGCGGCTTACTGGGTCGATTATATCCGTGAGCACGAACAACCTGACGCTATTGTGGGCTTGTTTCACAGTGGGTTTGGTTCGCTGAATCCTGATCCGGATTCCCATCCCCTGGAACATGCTTCCGGCTACGTCGCTAAAAATGTTCCCGGGTTTGATGTGATTTTTGCCGCCCATGATCATCGGAGGCGGGTGCAGACCGTTACCAACGTGAACGGAGACCCGGTTTTGGTTCTTGGGCCCGGGCATTTTGCCGAACATCTGGCTGTGGCAGAGCTTACCTTTGAACGCGAGGCGAGGCGTACCTTCACACTGAAAGGTGTGGAAGGTGACATGATTTCCACCTCCAGGGTGGTACCACACCGCGAATTTGTCCGCACTTTTGAGGATGATGTAACTGATATCCTGAGATTTGCCAATGAAAGGGTAGGGGAGTTAACCCTGCCAATGGAGTCCATTGAGGCATTGTTCGGCAGTGCTCCTTTTACAGATCTGGCGCATGAAATTCAGCTTTCACTGACCGATGCAGAGCTTTCATTCACCGCACCGCTTGCCTTCAATGAAACCATCCGTCAGGGCCCGCTTCATATGCGGGATTTTTTCCGTTTGTATGAGTATGAGAACTACCTATACACCATGGAGCTGTCCGGTTCGGAGATCCTGGATTACCTGGAATACTCCTATGGTCTGTGGCTGAACGAAATGGAAGATGCAGATGATCACTTGTTGAATGTGCATCAGGATGCCCTGGGTCGGGTGCCCGATAACCGTCGTGGCAGAGGGGTGCTTAGAAATCCTCCTTACAATTTTGATTCAGCTGCCGGTATCCGGTATACGGTGGATGTAAGTTTGCCTGTCGGAGAAAGGGTTGAAATTCAGGGAATGGAAAACGGAGGGGAGTTCGATCTGGAAGCCGTTTATGTGGTTGCCATTAATTCCTACCGCGGAAGTGGCGGAGGCGGCCATCTGACAAATGGCGCTGATATTCCCCACGGTGAGCTTAGCGATCGCATCGTATCCACTACCGATAAAGATTTACGCAGCTATATGGTTGAGTTTTTCAGGGAGCAGGAATCCTATACTCCGGAGAGCCGGGATAACTGGTTAATCATCCCTGATGAGTGGAGGGAAAAAGGTCGGGAAAAAACAATACCTTACCTGCGCAATGAATAAGTTGACCGTTTCACAGCAATAAGTCTTCCTTCACAATAAATCTTCGCGCAACCGGAAACTCTTTCTTAATATCTCCCCGTCCCGCCGGATTACTACGTTTATGGAATGTCCGATCCGTGCTGATAATTCATTCAGGATGATTTCCATTGTCAGATTCTGGTTTCTGTGTGAATTCAGGGCAATAATTTCATCTCCAGGCATGATACCTGCTTCATAGCTTACTGAGCCCGGCCTGACATAATGAATGGTATAGGTGTCCATGCGCCGGCCTGTGGCGATTACTTCCATGCCACTGAGGCTGGTATTGAAGGGCTGACGAAAAAAACGGTTGCGCCTCATTAATAGCTTTTCTTCCTGGTAGTCAATGATAACGGTGAATCTTTTCAGAATGGCTCCGCCAATGATGCCTTCCCAGCTGATCTCCTGGTCATAAAAAGTCAGGAACTCTGCGTCCGGATAGGCAACAATCGGGTTGTGTATTTCCACGTCTCCGATCAGCACTTTTTTTGCACGTCCTTTTTTTCCCATCAGGTTTCCGCTGATTCCTTTTCCGAGAAATCCTTTGATGGTCTGGTCAGAAAGGTGTTGATACCTTCGGTTGAGGTAAACCGGGTGACTGGCACCGAGGTCCAGCAACAAATTGGTGTTGAGGGTATCACCCTGCTCGCTGATAATGGAGGACTGGACATATGGCTTGCCATCAATTAACTGAATTGGCACTGTGGTGGTCCTTCTCCTTGTTCGGTAAGTGGGCTCTTTGTAAACCCGCATGGTTTCCGTGCTGTAATTGATCTCCACCGGGAAGTGCCTGAAGAAATCGTGCCCGATAATTCCGTATACCGGAAATCCGAACACTTCGGAAAAAGAAAGAATGTCTTCGGGGATTACCAGGAGGTCCTTGTCGTACCCCCTTACTCCTCTCTTCATATCAATTTTAACGCCGGTTGCCAAAGCTGCCGGCACAACGCCTTCGCCGCCAAGACCGTATATCATGATCTCGCTTTCAATGTTCAGGTTGAGCAGGTGGGCAATGAGCGGTTCTGTGAGGATGGTAGTATTTACACCCGTATCAAGGATAAAGTGAAAAGGTCCGTTGTCGTTGATATAGAGGTGGACGACCGCAAGGTTGTTTCTTACAATAATGGGTAAGCTTACCCTGTTGCGGTTGCTTTCAAACCGGAACCCTCCATCCGAGGCCATGGAAGGGGCATGGATGGTCAGAATAATTAGATACAGAAACAGTTGCCTGAGAAATATTTTCATTGTTGCCATATAACAACAAAAACTTGGCCAAAGTTTAGTCTGATGGTAGGATTATGTTTTTCCGGCCTTTTTGTTGGCTAAATTTTGTCCAATTGTCTGATTAATTTTCCTTGCAATAGAAGGTCCTGTATAGACAAATCCTGTATAAACCTGAACCAATGTTGCTCCTGCCTCCAGTTTCTCAAGGGCATCTTCTGCATCGGCAACGCCTCCCACCCCGATAATGGGTATGGATCCGCCAGATTGGTCATGCAGATAGCGGATGGTATTGGTGGATTTGTCTCTGATTGGTTTTCCACTGAGTCCGCCCTGGCCGATTGCTTCAATTGTATCCTTATTCGTTTTGAGGTTTTCTCTCCCTGTGGATGTATTGGTGGCCACAATGCCATCCAGTCCTGTTTCCCTGACAATTTCAAGGATTTCGTCCAGCTGCTGATTGCTGAGATCAGGGGCGATTTTCAGGAGTACCGGCTTGGGAATTGGTTTGTTGTTGTTGATTTCCTGGATGGCATGCAGGAGTTTCAGCAGTTCCCCTTTGTCTTGTAGCTTATTCAACCCTTTGATGTTCGGACAGCTGACATTTACCACAAAATAATTGACCAGTTGGTGCAACTGTTCAAAAGCATAACAATAGTCCTCAACGGCCTTTTCATTGGGGGTTTGGGTGTTCTTCCCGATATTGCCCCCGATAATGACCCTGGGCCGGTTCTTTTTGATGCGTTTGACAAAAGCCTCCACGCCGTGGTTGTTAAACCCCATCCTGTTTATGAGAGCCCCGTCTTTCGGAAGCCGGAAAAGTCTGGGTTCGGGATTCCCTTTTTGTCCGACGGGTGTCACTGTCCCGATCTCCACGTGACCAAAGCCAAAATTTGCCAATGCGTTATACAGGCCGGCTTCCTTGTCAAAGCCGGCGGCTATGCCGACCGGGTTCGGGAAGCGGATTCCGAATACCTCTCTTTCCAGGGCCGGATTATTGACCTGGAAATATTTCCTGAACAGCCAACCCATACCCGGGATGACAAATAAAGCGGGAAGAATGGTCGCCACGATCCGGTGGATCCGTTCAGGAGGAAGAAGAAATAGGATGGGGCGAATAAATCTTTGATACATACGTATCTTATTTCTTGCCTGAACTGTCTTTTTTGCCGGAAGCCGTTTCTTCTGATTCTCCTTCTTCTGCAGACTCTCCCTCATTTTGCTTTTCTTCTTCAGGCTCGGTGATCAGGTTTTTTTCGAGCAGAATATTATACCAGGTAAGCACCTTTCTGATATCGGAAAAGTGCCCCCTGTCCCTGTCATAATCAGGAAGTACTTCTTCAAATAGCCTGGTGGCCTTCTCAGGGTCTTTTTTGGGGTTGTCTACCGGCTGACCTTCTGTTTGCTGATGGATTTTCCACAATACATCTTTCAGGGGTACATCTCCTTCATCGGTAAACAAACTGATGTCTTCCAGCATGCTGGAGCGGCTGGTGGCGAAAACAGGTTGCCGCTTTCCGTCATTCAGTGATTCAACGATGAGGCCATTCCGTGATTGAGAAACCACTTCAAAAAGTCCGCTTTTTCCCGCGATGGTTAAAATTTTACTCAGATCCATATGCAAAAGATTTGGTTAATCAAAATTACGTAATATTCATACAACAGCATAAGCCCCTAAGAGAACATTTGAAGGCTGTGTAATTTTTTGTAAATCCCGTCCTTCTCGAGTAGCTGCCCGTGTGTTCCTGTTTCCACAATGCGCCCTTCATGCATTACACAAATAAGGTCGGCATTAATGATGGTTGATAACCGGTGTGCAATGACAATGGAGGTTCTGTTTTCCATCACATTGAGCAGTGCCTCCTGAACGAGTTTCTCGGATTCGGTATCCAGCGAGCTGGTTGCCTCGTCCAGTATCAGAATGGGTGGATTTTTCAGGATAGCGCGTGCAATACTTATGCGCTGTCGTTGCCCGCCTGACAGTTTATTGCCGCGGTCACCTATGTTGGTGTAGTAACCCAGCGGGGAGCGGACAATGAATTCATGGGCATTGGCAATACGGGCAGCATGCATCACTTCTTCTTCCGTGGCATTGTCTGATCCGAAAGCAATGTTATTGAAGAATGAGTCATTAAAGAGAATGGGTTCCTGGTTCACATTGCCCATTAATGCACGCAGGTCTTGAATTCTGATATCTTTAACCGGGATTCCGTCCACGGTGATCTCTCCCTCTGTGGTGTCATAGAAACGGGGAATCAGATCCACAAATGTGGATTTTCCTGCCCCTGACTGTCCGACCAGTGCAACCTTCTTACCTTTTTGCAGGCAGATGCTGATATCTTTTAATACATCAGCTTTTTCATACCTGAAACTGACGTTGCGGAAACAGATCTCCTTCCGAAAATCGGTTTTTGTTTGTGCATCAGGGGAATCCTTGATGGACTCTTCCGCTCCCAGAATATTGTCAATTCGATCAGATGAGGCCATTCCGCGCTGGATGTTGTAGTAGGCCTTGGTGAAGGTTTTCGAAGGCTGAATGATCTGGGAAAAGATGGCCAGGTAGCCGATAAAGACTTCCGGGCTCAGGGATGCTTCTCCGGTAAGTACAAGGGATCCGCCAAAAAACATGATGACGATAAACACGGTGGTGCCCATAAACTCACTTACAGGGGAAGCCAGGTCCTGACGCCGGTAAAGTTTGTTCATGATCCGGGTATACAAACTGTTGAGGCTCAGAAAGCGGTTGGTCATCTTTTTCTCTGCATTGAAGGCTTTAATGATCCGCAGCCCTGAAAGTGTTTCTTCGGTTACGGATAAAATAACTCCAAGCTTCGACTGGCTTCTCAATGCGGTGGGCTTGAGTGACCGGGCAATCCTCCCAATGATATACCCGGCTACCGGAAGCAGTATGAGTACGAAAAGGGTCAGTTGCGGACTCATTACCAGCAGCCATCCCAGGTACACAATTATGGTGATGGGATCCCTGAATATCATTGCCAGTGAGCTGATTACGCTAATCTCGATCTGGTATACATCATTGGTCATCCTTGATATGATGTCACCCTTGCGCTCCTGTGAGTAGTAGGCAAGGGGCAGGCTGAGTGTCTTCCTGTAAATGTCGTTGCGCAGATCCCTTACAACTCCGTTCCTGACCGGTGCCAGGTGATACAGTGCCAGGTACTTAAACCCGTTTTTGAGCAGGCTTGCCACAATGACCACCACGCAGAGCAGGATCAGGGTGGTGACTTCTCCATATCTGGAGATAATCAGATCCAGGTAATAATAGAAATTATTGATCAGGGCGTCAAAATCGAGCCGGAACGGCATCAGTTCATAGGTCTCTTCCTTAGTCTGAAAGAGAATGCTCATAAACGGGATCACCATGTTGAGGGTGAACAGGGAGAAAATTACCGACAGAAAATTGAACAGCACATTCAGCAAAACCTTTGTCCAATAAGGAAGAATGTACCTGAGGATCTTTTTGAAGTTGTACATAATTGCCTGCCGGAATATGGCTGTTTATTCGATGCGCTTCGGGATGATCCCGGTATAGTTGAAAGGAGTCACTTCTTTCAATCTGCTTTTGACCTCCTCCGGAATATCAAGTCCGTCAATAAAAGTTATGAGGTCTTCTCTGGTAATGGCCGTGTCTTTCCTTGTCAGGGATTTCAGGGCTTCATAGGGGTTGGGATATCCCACTGTCCTGAGCACGGTTTGGATTGCTTCGGCCACAACTGTCATATTGTTTTCAAGTTCCTTGTGGATCTTGTCTTTATTCAGGCTGATCTTGCCAAGTCCTTTAATACTTGATCTCAGAGCAATGAGTAAGTGGGCAGCCGGAACGCCGATATTCCGCAGAACCGTAGAGTCGGAAAGGTCTCTCTGCAGGCGGCTGACCGGCAGCTTCCGGGAAAGGTGCTCAAACAGGGAAATGGCCACCCCGGCATTGCCTTCCGCGTTTTCGAAGTCAATGGGATTGACTTTATGGGGCATGGCTGAGGAACCCACTTCGCCGGCAACAATCTTTTGTTTGAAATAATCCATGGAGATGTAACTCCAGCAATCCCGGTCGAGGTCGATCAGTATGGTGCATATCCGTTTGAATGCGTCGAATATGGCCGAGAGCCTGTCATAATGATCAATCTGGGTGGTTACCCGGGAGCGTTGCATCCCGAAAGAGCGGGTAAATTGATTACCGAACTCCACCCAGTCGGTTTCGGGATAGGCCACGTGGTGTGCATTGAAGTTCCCTGTGGCTCCCCCGAATTTTGCAGGGATGGGCAGGGCCTTCAACTCCCGGACCTGCACATCGAGCCTTTCATAAAAAACCATCATTTCCTTGCCGACCGTTGTGGGGGATGCCGGCTGTCCGTGTGTACGGGCCAGCATGGGAGTATGCAGCCATTCGTTGGTCAGTTTTGCCAATAGGGACAACAAGTCATCCAGGGCAGGATAGATGATCGTTTCCAGGGCCTCTTTCAGTGAAAGGGGAACCGCCGTGTTGTTGATATCCTGTGAGGTAAGGCCAAAATGTACAAACTCTTTGTAAAAACCGTATCCAATATCTTCAAAACGTTGTTTAATAAAATATTCAACAGCTTTGATGTCATGATTGGTCTCTTTTTCAATCTCTTTCACCGCCAGTGCATCTTCCTGCGAAAAGGCGGAGGCAATCTCCCTGATCTTTTTGAAGTCCTTTTCAGTCAGTGATTGCAGGGGAGGAAGAGGCAGCTTGCAAAGGGCGATGAAATACTCCACCTCGATCAAAACCCTGTAACGGATGAGCGCTTCTTCGGAGAAGAATGCGGACAGCGGAGCTGTAATGCGGCGGTAACGCCCGTCAATGGGGCTGATGTTTTCAAGGCCTTGCATAAGAGCGATCCTTATTTTTTACGTTTTTTCTTTTTCTGTTCTTCCTGCTGCTTAGCCAAATTTTCCATGCGCTGCTGCCATTTGGATTTTTTAACCGGCTTTTTCTTATTGGCTTCCATTTTGGATCTTAAAGCATCCTCATCAATGAAATATCGGAATAAGAACATTTGTCCGAACGTGATGACATTGGCCAGGAAGTAATAGTAGCTGAGCCCTGAGGCGAAGTTATTGAATATGCCCAACAGCATAACAGGCATAAAATACATCATGGTTTTCATTCCCGGCATCTGGTTCCCTGAACTCATCATTTGCGAGTTCATATGGGTGTAAATGATCATGGATCCCGCCATAAGCAGTGTAAACAGGCTTACGTGGTCTCCGTAAAAGGGAATGGTAAACGGAAGACTAAGAATTGAGTCATACGATGACAAGTCGTCGGCCCAAAGGAAAGCTTCCTGCCTTAATTCAATGGAAGCCGGGAAGAAACGAAACAGGGCGATCAGGATGGGAAGCTGCAGCAGCATCGGGATACAACCCGACATGGGGTTGACACCCGCTTTTTTGTACAGGCTCATGGTGGCCTGCTGCTTCTTCATGGCATCTTCCTTCTTCGGGAATTTCTTGCCCAGCTCATCGATATCCGGTTTAAGCAACCGCATTTTCGCCTGCGACAGGTATGTCTTGAATGCGACGGGAAGCAGGACAAGTTTCAGTAATACGGTCAGTATCAGGATGACAATCCCGTAATTCAGCTGAAAACTGTCCAGAAAATTAAATACCGGGATGACGGCATAGCGGTTGATCCATGAGGTCAAAAAGAAGCCCCATCCAAGAGGGATCTGTCTTTCCAGCTCAAGGTCATAAGTGGTGAGTTGACGGTAGCTGTTGGGTCCGAGGTACCACCGCATATTATAGGAGTTGTCTGTGCGGCCATCATAATCAATATTGATAGAGGCCGACATATTCTTCAGGTAGTCCTCTTCCTCTTCACCCAGTGATTCCGAGGCGATATCTGCGTTGGCAAATCCTTCTTCGGATATCAGTACCGAAGAGAAAAACTGTTGCTTGAAAGAGATCCACCTGACGCTTGTGCTCAGTCTTTCTTCGTCGTCACGGGTTGGCCTGATCCGCGATACTTCATCGTTGGTATATTTATAATAAATGGTGGTGTTGTTCTGTTCGTTGTCCCTGTTTTTTTCCAGCCTGGGTAACCTGGCCTGCCAGTCCAGGTTGATAAAGGTAGTGTTTGCTGCGATCGCTTCCCGGGTGCCCACAAACTGCACATTGAAATCGATCATGTATTCACCCTCTGAGAGCCCGTAGCTCAATTCTATATAACTGGGGTTTTCAGGGGTATGGAAATCGCTGTACGCCCGCATGGAAAAGGTCATCGGTCCGTCTCCGGTAACGGGGGCGTCCGGGTCTCCTGTAAATGGCCGTCCATTCAGGTATGGGGTAAAATAAAGGTTCTCGGTGGTAATATTCCTGTTTCCGGAAAAGAAGTTGAAAGTAAACTTGTCTTCCTCACCGTCCAGCAAAAGCAGGGGCCGCTGGTCATAGGTCTTATAGTTCTTCAGCTCCACAGTGTGTAAATGTCCGCCCTGTTTGCTGATCTCGAACCTGAAAACATCATTCTCTACTGTATAGTAATGCGTTTCCCCTGTGGCTGCCCCGGAAAAATGCCCCATTTGCTCTCGCTGGGCAACCATTCTGATAGAGTCGAGGGCTTCCTGGTCGGCAGCGACCTCTTCAGGGATATCTGCTAGTTCTTCGGGAAGTGTGTCGGGCTCCTCTGCCATCCGTGCCTGTGCCTCTGCTTCGGCGCGCTGTACTGCAGCAATGCTGTCCTGAACCCTTCTGGCCTCCATGCGCTCTTCTTCCGATGGTGCCATCCAGATGCTGTACCCGATTAAAATAGCGGCAATCAGTATTAACCCGAAAATATTATCTCTGGTCATTTAGATCCTGTTTTTTGTTGGAGTGCAAATATAGTTTAAATAGGGGAAATGTCCTTTGCCGGACATGGTAAAAATGCATAAATTTAGCAGTCAAGGGGTTGTCTCTTGTGCAGTTAGCGGGTGATGGTTTTAGCTGCCCGGACGAAATCGATAAAGAGCGGGTGCGGGCTGTTCACTGTGCTTTTGTACTCAGGATGGAACTGTACGCCCATAAACCATGGATGATCCTGCATTTCCACAATCTCCACGAGGCCTGATTCGGAATTGATTCCTGTTGCCTGTATGCCGTGCTTTGTCAGCCGGTCAAGGTAGTTGTTGTTGAGTTCATACCTGTGCCGGTGGCGTTCTGATATTTCACTTGTACCATAGATTTTAATGGCCCGTGAATCAGGGCTCAGCGTGCAGGGATATGCCCCCAGGCGCATGGTTCCGCCTTTGATGTGTACTTTTTTTTGTTCCTCCATGATGTCGATGATCGGATCCGGGGTGTCCGGGTTCATCTCCGTGGAGTGGGCTTCCGGAAGGTTCATTACGTTTCTGGCGAACTCAATGGTGGCACATTGCATACCAAGGCATATCCCCAAAAAAGGAATTTTCTTTTCCCGGACATACCTGATTGTGGTAATTTTTCCCTCGATACCCCGCTTGCCGAATCCCGGAGCTACAATCACTCCTTTTAAGCCCGCCAGCTTTTCGGTTACATTGTCGCTGTCAATTTCCTGGGAGTGGATCATACGCAGGTTGACCCTGCAGTTATTTCTGGTCCCGGCATGGATCAGTGCCTCCATGATTGATTTATAGGCGTCCATCAGCTCAACATATTTGCCGACCAGGCCAATTTCTACGCTCGTTCTGGGCGATTCAAGCCGTTTGATAAATGCTTTCCATGACCTGATATCTGGTGCGGGCCGGACCGACATCTTCATTTTTTTAAGCGCCACTGCATCAAGGTTTTCTTCCCGCATGAGCAAAGGCACCTTGTAGATGCTGCTCGTGTCTATGGATTCGATTACCGAGGTTGCATCCACGTTACAAAACAGTGCAATCTTGTTGCGGATGGTTGCGTTCAGTGGTTTTTCGGTACGACATACGAGGATATCAGGCTGTACACCATATTCCAGCATGGTTTTTACTGAATGCTGGGTGGGTTTTGTTTTTAACTCTTTGGCCGCGGCCAGGTAGGGAATAAGTGTCAGATGAATGACAAGGCTCCTGGAGCCCATCTCCCATCGCAATTGCCTGATTGCTTCCACATAAGGCAGGGATTCAATATCACCGACAGTTCCGCCAATTTCTGTAATCACAAAGTCGTACTTGTTTTCTTCTCCCAGCAGCTTGACGCGGTATTTGATCTCGTCGGTGATATGGGGGATTACCTGTACCGTTTCGCCGAGATAATCGCCGCGTCTTTCTTTTTCGATTACTGACTGGTAAATCCGGCCGGTAGTTACATTGTTGGCCTGGGAGGTTGGTGTGTTCAGAAAACGTTCATAATGCCCCAGGTCCAGGTCTGTTTCTGCCCCGTCCTCAGTTACGTAGCATTCTCCGTGTTCGTAGGGGTTCAGGGTTCCGGGATCGATGTTGATATATGGGTCCAGTTTCTGTATGGTTACCCTGTAGCCCCTTGCCTGTAGGAGTTTTGCCAGGGATGCGGAAATAATTCCTTTACCCAGCGAAGAGGTGACACCTCCGGTAACAAAAATATATTTGGTTGATGAGATCGAAGAAGCCATGGCTGATCGCTTTTACTAAAAAAAACTTAAAGGGATTAAACCTGCGAAAGTAAGAAAAGATTGTCAGATTACGGGGAATCTTTTTTGTAAGGCGCGGGTTTGTGTTTCCCTGCGTAAGGTTTTTTTAATAGCCTTGGGTCTTTCAGGGGCTGGGGAACATCGAAACGACCATGGTCATAAGACGGGTTTGTTTCGTTCTTCCTCTTAATCACCTTCTTTCTTTCCAAAATACTGTTATCATCCCTGTTTACTTTTTCTTCAATGGTAATTTCTTCTGTTTCTTCTGCTTCTGTGGGGACAAATTTAGTCCCTCCCGTTTTCTTGATCAGGTAATATCCCGCTGCCAGGGCAATCATGATGGCTGCAATTCCGATAATCTCCGCCCCCCCATAAGTGTCAAAGTCCATGACAATGATCTTCCGGGCAATGGCAATAATGGCTACCAACATGACCACCTCCACATGAATGACGTTCTTTTTGAAGTACACCTTGATGGTATCAAGAAGCTCAATGCCGATGACAACCAGCAGGAATACACCAAAAACCTGCATCAGGTTATCCAGGTCAATGATCAGGTGATCCGTCCCGCTTTGAAGAATGGATTTTACCAGTACATACCCCAATTCAACGGTGGCAGCGATCAGCAGGATGGACATCAGGCCGATCAGCGTTTTGATGATATACCGTTCAATAACCTGAACTGTTTTTCTCAGACGGGGGGGGCTGCTGTCTGTATCGGGCATGGAGATAATCTATAAAAGGTTCAACATTGGGGCCGTGATAATGTCGCGAAATTACAATTTATTTATGTTTTTTTCGTGGCAGGGTGCACAAAAAATCCCGCCGGTAAAATACTGCGGCGGGATTCTCTGACTGAATAAATAAAGGGAAATTAACGGTTAACTAAGATCAAAGGGAAGAGGGTCTTCCTGTTCAGGTTTACTGATAAGCAATAAGAAATCTTTGAATGACAGGTTAAAGCACGGCATCACCTCTGTTGTCTCGCTTGTCCCGATCTGGCTGCGGACATATGGTGGAAGAGGGTCTTCAATTTCTTCTGTTTCGTGTTGATACAACTGAAAGACGACCCCGTCTGCTGTTTCAAATTTCAGCAGGTTCTCTGCTGATGCGGTGTTGTTAAAACCAATTGTACCGGCCAGTGCCAGCGTAATTAATGTGAGTGAAAATATGTTGGCTTTCATAATTTTAATTTTTTTGTAAAGTTAGTAATAAATTTTATTTAGACTTATTAAAAATAAGAATCTTTGCAATTTTTTTCCCCTTCAGCGCTTTAAAATTTTGCCACGAAGGGGAGTTGTGTGTCTTCACCTATATATACAAATTTGCCGGCGAATTGTTCACCCGAAAAACGGTTATATTTGCTGGACGGATAATATTTTTACTGGAGGAACAGCCATGATGCCTTATGAAGGTTTGAGACGTGCGAGCTTATTGCTGGGGAGCACCCTGACGGTAATGGCCGGAGCAATTATTTCCCCTGCGCTTCCTGAGATCAGCCGTGCCTTCTCCCATTTGCCTGATGCCGAACTGCTGAGTAAACTGATTTTAACCCTCCCTGCACTGTTTATTGCCCTGCTGGCTCCTGTTGCCGGCTACTTGCTTGATTGGTCGGGAAGGCGCTATGTGCTCTTTTTTTCCCTTGTTCTGTACGCGGTGGCGGGGACAACTGGTGCTTATTTGTCAAATATATACCTGATCCTTGTGGGGAGGGCATTCCTTGGTATGTCTGTCGGAGCCCTTATGACGGCTATAGTTACGCTGATCGGTGATTATTATGAGGGCAACCTTCGCAGTACCGTTATGGGGTACCAGGCGGCATTTGCTTCCGCCGGCGGGCTGGTGTTCATTTCTGCCGGGGGGGTACTGGCTGATATCCACTGGCGATATCCTTTTCTTATTTATGCTGTCTCACTGATCATCCTGGCAATGGCCCTGGTGTCAGTGTATGAGCCGATCAGGGTAAAACCTGCGGGAAAAGTTGCCCTTCCCGGCAAAACACTTTTGCGAATGGTGCCTGCCCGGGTTTTCTGGGTGTACGCCATCGCGTTTTTCTCTTTTGCGGTGTTTTATATGATCCCTGTGCAGATGCCCTTTATGCTAAGCAGCCTGGAGGGTGTGACGAATACCCGGATCGGGATCGCCATTGCCAGCATGAATATTACGGCGGTTACAATGGCCTTTAATTATGCCCGTATCCGTCGCAGGCTTGATTTCCCTTATATCATGAGCCTGGTGTATTTGCTGGTGGCCCTGGGGTATATCATCATTGGAGTCAGTGATTCTTATGGTTTGATGGTATTCGGGATTCTTGTTTGCGGACTTGGTTTCGGCATGCAGATGGCCAATGTGAATCTCTGGCTTGTGAACCTTGCCCCTGCTGAGATCAGGGGCACACTGGTTGGCTACCTGAATACATGTATTTTTATGGGAATGTTTTTTTCCCCGATTTTATTGCAACCCCTGGTTATGATGACGTCGCTTTACCAGAGTTTTATTCTCGTGGCGGGAATTTTGCTTATAATCGCAGGGGTGCTCACATGGAGCAAAAAAACGGGTTGTTGGAATGAGCAAGGAATCAGCACCGGTGGAAGCTGATGGTTCAATGGCTGCCCCGGGGAAGTTTCAGGACGGATCTTTCAGGCGGGCGATGGCCTCTGCCGGCTGCGAAGATCTGAATACACTGCTTCCGGCGACCAGAATGTCTGCCCCTGCTTCAACCAAAGCTTTCGCATTGGTTTCATCCACACCCCCGTCTACTTCGATAAGGAGTTCCGGGTTCAGTTGTTTTTTCATTCCGGCCAGGGTTCGTATTCTTTCATAGGTTGACGGAATGAATTGCTGACCTCCGTACCCAGGGTTCACCGACATCAGGAGTACGTAGTCCACTTCAGGAAGGATGCCTGCGAGCAACTCCACATTGTTATGCGGGTTGATGACCACGCCGGGCTTCATACCCAGTTTCCTGATCTGTTGTATGGTTCTGTGCAAATGGGGGCATGTTTCGTAATGCACGCTCAGCCAATCGGCTCCGCTGGATTTGAAATCTTCCAGGTACATTTCCGGCTTACTGATCATCAGGTGTACATCCAGGGGCTTTTCTGCGACAGATTTGATTTGCCTGATAATGGAAAACCCAAAAGAGATATTTGGGACAAAATCACCATCCATCACATCCACATGAAAAAGATCGGCCTTACTCTGGTTCACTGTATGTAAGTCTTCTTCAAGTCGAAGAAAATTGGCTGCCAGTAAGGAAGGGGCTACAAGGTGTTTCATGTACTGAAAAGTTTCAGGTTGCTATCAGCCAAGATAGGTTCTGAGGATTTTGCACTTGGAGGTATGTTTTAAATGCCGGAGGCCTCTTTCTTTGATCTGTCGTGCCCTTTCCCTTGTCAGACTGAGTTTTTCGCCAATTTCTTCAAGGGTATGAGGTTGCATTCCGTTCAGTCCGAAATAGTGCCGGATCACGTCTCCTTCTCTTTCCTGCAGCGTAGCCACGGTACGTTCGATCTCACTTCTCAGGGAATCATACAGTAAGTTGTTTTCCGGGGCACTGCCTGCTTCGTCAGTATGCAGTACCTCATACATGTCTGATTCCTCACCGTCCAGGATCGGTGCATCCATAGACAAATGCCGTCCGCTGTGCCTCAATGCATCCTGCACTTCTTCGGAGGTCAGGTCAATCATTTCAGCGATCTCATCGGGGTCGGGTTCCCGTTCGTGTTTTTGCTCAAGGATGCTGTAAGCTTTGTTAACCTTGTTGATGATGCCTATTTTATTCAACGGCAATCGCACGATACGTGCCTGTTCAGCCAGGGCCTGCAAGATGGATTGACGGATCCACCAAACAGCGTAAGAAATAAACTTGAACCCCCTTGTTTCATCAAAGCGTTCAGCGGCTTTCATAAGCCCCAGGTTACCCTCATTGATCAGGTCAGGCAGGCTTAATCCCTGGTTCTGATATTGTTTGGATACAGAGACGACAAAGCGCAGGTTGGCTTTTGTAAGCTTCTCCAATGCAGCTTTGTCGCCTTGTTTGATCCGTTTTGCCAGTTCGACTTCCTCCTCAGCGGAGATTAGTCCTACTTTGGCAATTTCCTGTAAATATTTATCAAGCGACGCGGTATCCCGGTTGGTAACCTGTTTGACTATTTTTAATTGTCTCATAGACTTAACCGATAGATGATGGGTGTAAATATACC
>PWHO01000196.1 GCA_003555385.1 Bacteroidales bacterium | reverse complement strand
TCCCTGTTGTGCATCCAGGTGAACACCATTCTCTATGGCTTTGCGGATGTTGGCATCCATCCCGACCCCCGTATCTGATATCATAACACATACCCCCCCTTCGCACGGTTCTGCGCGGCAACTGATCTCGCCGCCGGAGTGGGAAAACTTGATGGCATTATGCAGGAGGTTTCGCAAGATGATCTGCAGCATGGGCCTGTCCGCTTTTACCACCAGGTGATCCGGAATATCGCACCGGAAACTGATCCCTTTTTCCTTTGCCGGTGCTTCCAGCGAAGCTTTTACATCCCTGATCACAGACTGCAATGAAATATTTTCCGGCCGGAAGGCAATAAAGTCGGTCTGCGACCTGGCCCACTCGAGGAGGTTTTCCAGTAATTCATAAGTGGATTTAGACTGCCGGTGGATGTTATGCAGCATCTGATCCACCTTCTCAGGCTGAAAGTCGTCACGGCCTTCCAGTAAAAGTTCTGAGAAACCGATGATACTGTTGAAAGGGTTCTTGAGATCGTGGGCAATAACAGAAAATAACTTGTCTTTGGTTTCATTAAGTCGTTTCAGTTCGTCCTTCTGGGCCATGAGCTCCATGGTCCGTTCAGATACTTTCTCCTCCAGCTGCCTGCTGCGTTCAAGCAGCAAGCGGTAGGGAACGCTTTCACCCAGACCAATATCTCTATCAGGCTGAGACCAGTGCCCGTGGGCCAGTTTCCAACCGTCCGATTCCTTAACCATCACGGCCGTGGTTCTGTTGTTCGCACAAACCACCTCCTGCACTTCATTGTGCAGGGTGACATCCATGGTAAGCATCAGAAGGGTCACCTCATCCGACACAGCATACACCTCCTTGCTTTTTACTTTATAGGTAACGGAGTCCGGTGCCTGGGAAAACTCCCTGCGCAGGGTGGCGAGTGTTGTATGACCCGCATAACTGACCTCATCAATACCGGTACCAAACATGGTGATGGTATCTGAAAAATAGCCGGTCATCTCCTCCCACCGGCGGTTGGTGTAAGCTTCGTAATAGGCGAAATAGGCATCGAGAATTTCCCGGCGGAGCTGCGGGTCTGTAATAATTTTCATATCAGATAAAAATTATATGTCCCCCCGGTTGGCGCACATTGCGCCTTTTATTGAATTACAGAAAAAATCACTAACGTATAAACTACCGGAATAAGAAAATACATTGTCCTGCAAAATTATACAATTTCCATCCAATTCAAAATTAATCCTGCTCAAATACCCATGCATGGACATAATAAATAAACATATCCACACTATTAAACGGCAAGCAGGCAACCGGCATTTTAACACATTCGAAAGATTAATCTTCCTCCTTAAGCCTGAAAAAAGTTGTATAAAAAAAAGAAAGGCGTATTTTTGTAAAAACCAAAAAATGTATCTATGCAAAATAATAAGAAGAACGTAATCATTATCGGTGCCGCAGGCAGGGATTTCCACAACTTCAACACCTATTTCCGTGGAAATGAAAATTACAATGTTGTAGCTTTCACCGCTGCCCAGATCCCCGATATTGACGGGAAGATCTATCCGAAGGAGCTTGCCGGTGACCTTTATCCTGACGGTATCCCTATTCACGCCGAAGAGGAGCTGACGGAGCTGATCCACAAGCACAATGTGGATGAATGTGTGTTTTCTTACAGTGATGTGTCTTACAACCAGGTAATGAACCTGGCCTCTGTGATTAACGCCGCCGGGGCAGATTTTAAGCTGATGGGGCTTGATGCCACCATGATCAGGTCGAGCAAACCCATCATCGCCACCGGGGCGGTACGGACAGGAGGCGGCAAAAGTGAGGCCTCCCGCAGAATTATTGACATCCTGAAGGCACATGGCATCAAGGCTGTGGCCATTCGCCACCCCATGCCTTACGGTGACCTGGTAAAGCAGGCTGTACAGCGGTTTGCCACCATCGATGACCTGAAGAAACACGAGTGTACCATCGAGGAGATGGAAGAATACGAACCACATGTAGTGCGTGATACAATCATCTATTCAGGGATCGATTATGAAGCAATTCTTCGTGAAGCTGAAAAGGAAGATTGTGATGTGATTTTGTGGGATGGCGGAAACAACGACTTCCCGTTTTACAGGCCGGACCTGATGATCACCATGGTTGACCCGCAAAGGGCTGGTCATGAGCTGAGCTACTATCCGGGCGAAACCACGCTTCGCATCGCCGATGTGGTGGTCTTCAATAAAATTGAAAGTTCTGATCTGGCCGATCTTCAGCTGGTGAGAGACAATGTAGCCAGAGTGAACCCGGGTGCCGTCGTAGTGGACGCCTGCTCCCCCACTTTTGTGGACAAGCCTGAAATGATCCGCGGAAAGCGGGTACTGGTCATAGAAGAAGGCCCCACCGTTACCCACGGGGAGATCAAATTCAGCTACGGAAGCACCACCGCAAGGAAATATGGCGCTGTTGAACTGGTTGACCCCCGTCCTTATGCGGTAGGCAAACTGAAAGAGACATTTGAGCAATATCCCAATGTGGGTCCGATTTTGCCTTCCATGGGCTACAGCGATCAGCAGAAAAAAGACCTGGAAGCAACCATCGAAAACACACCTTGCGACCTGGTAGTAATCGCCACCCCCATTGACCTCAACAGGGTTATCAAGATCAACAAGCCAAGCGTCATGATTGGCTATGAGCTCCAGGAGGTGGGAAAACCTGACCTGTGCGGGGTCATTTGTGACTTCCTGAAAGAAAAAAACCTGATCCGCAGCGACTGCGGTTGTAAATAATTCATCAGGGGGCTTTAAGCCCCCTTTTTTTTGCCCATTTTTTTAACTCACATCATTTATCACGCACAAATCCGACACACATGAAACACAAAAGCCTGGTATCCATTAACGACTACACCAAAGAGGAACAACTGCGCATCCTTGAACTGGCACAGGAATTTGAAAAAAATCCCGTGCAACGGATCATGGAAGACTATGTGGTGGCCTCCCTGTTCTTTGAGCCATCCACCCGTACACGACTCAGTTTTGAAAGTGCGGCCAGCAGACTGGGGGCCAAAATTGTCGGCTTCTCTGAAGCTTCCAACACAAGTGTCAAGAAAGGGGAGTCGCTGCGCGACACCATTCTTACAGTGGCCAACTATTCCGACCTGATCGTGATGCGTAACCCCATCGAGGGCAGCGCCCGCTTTGCTTCGGAGATCTCATCCGTTCCCATCATCAATGCCGGAGACGGCGCCAACCAGCACCCCACACAAACCCTGCTTGACCTTTACAGCATTCAGAAAACCCAGGGCACCCTCGACAACCTGCACGTGGCCCTTGTGGGCGACCTGAAGTACGGGCGCACGGTACATTCACTGGTGATTGCCCTTTGCAATTTCAACACCACTTTCCACCTGGTTTCCCCGGTAGAGCTGAAATTGCCCCGGTCCGTCAAGATGCACATCAAAGAAAAGAACCTGGCTTACCACCAGTACACGGAACTGGAGGATGTACTTCCCAAATCGGATGTGTTATATATGACACGCATCCAGAAGGAACGTTTCAGCGACCCCCTGGAATATGAAAAGATCAAAAACTCCTATATTTTCCATGCCGACATGCTCCCTGATACCAAGGAGAATTTCCGCGTCATGCACCCGCTGCCCAGGGTCAATGAAATTCACACCAGTGTGGACAAAAGCCCCAAAGCCTACTATTTTGAACAAGCCCTCAACGGTGTATTTGTCCGGCAGGCCCTGATGACATTAATACTGGGCATCAAATAAGCACAAACGATTTGACCACTTTTAAAAAAGCAGCAATGAACAATAAAAAAGTCAAGGAGCTCAAAGTATCGGCCATAGAAAACGGAACCGTCATTGACCACATCCCCGCGCAAGCCATGTTCCATGTCATCCGCATTCTGAATCTGGAAGATTTTGAGAATATGGTGATGTTTGCCACCAATTTGGAAAGCAAGAAATATGGCACCAAGGGGATCATCAAAGTGAGCAATAAATATTTTGCACCGGAAGAGTTGAACAAGATTTCCCTGGTGGCCCCGCATGCCAGCATTATCGAGATTCGTGATTTCCAGGTGGCGAGAAAGACTGTGGTGGAGATCCCGGATAAGATCAATGACATTGTTAAGTGTTTCAACCCCAACTGCGTGACCAACCACGAAGAAGTGAGGGCGCACTTCACCGTCACAGACAAGGAAGAAATACGGCTTAAATGCCATTACTGCGAAAAAATCACCAGCAAAAATACCATGGAGTTCAGGTAGGATGCCAGGCTCAGGGTCGCATTCAATTGCGGCCCTGAGTTTCACGACAGCCGGTCTTCCAGCTGCCGGATGGCTTCAGCGGGCCTGACATTGTTGTAGAGGACGTCAAATACCGTATCCACAACCGGCATTTCCACCTCATAATTCCTGTTGATCTCTTTGATGCATTTGGTGGCATAGTACCCCTCCACCACCATATTCATTTCCATTTGGGCGTACCGGGGGCTGTATCCCCGGGCAAGCATATGACCGTAACGCCTGTTGCGACTGAACTGGCTGTAGCAGGTCACCAGCAGGTCACCCAGGTATACTGACTTTTTTATGTCCCGGTGATTGGGCCTTACCGCATCCAAAAAACGACTGATCTCCTGAATGGCGTTGCTGATAAGCACTGCCTGGAAGTTATCCCCGTAACCCAGGCCGCTGCAAATGCCGCTGGCGATGGCAATGATGTTTTTCAATACCGGGGCATATTCCGTTCCGAAAATATCATCTGAAAGCGAGGTTTTGATAAACCGGCAGGCAAATAATCCGCTAACGGCGGCTGCATTTACACGGTTCTGAGAGGCCACGGTCAGGTAAGTAAGTTTTTCCTGGGCCACCTCTTCGGCGTGACTGGGGCCACTCACCACTACCAACTGGTCAAAAGGCACCTCATAGTATTTATGAAAATAATCAGCAATGATCAGATTTTTCTCAGGCACAATTCCTTTAATGGCGCTGACCACGGGCTTCCCTTTAAGCAGGGAAGCGTCAATGCCCTCAAGTGCTGACGGCAGGTAGGCTGAAGGGACACAAAAAACCGGGATGTCAACCTGGCTCAATATCTCGTTGAGATCGTGAGAAACCACCACCCTTTGCATGTCAAAGCCCACCGAGCTCAGGTAGCGGGGGTTGTGTCCGTATTCACGCAGGTGTGCGGCAATTTCCGGCTCACGCACCCACCAATGCACTGTATCCACGCTATTGAGCAAAATTTTCACAATGGCCGTTGCCCAGCTGCCTGCACCAATTACGCCGACTTTTACCTTTTGCATGCATTTTGTTTTTGGAGAATTAACTCCGTTGTTGTCACAATTTCACTTCCATAACGTGCTCCTCATCTTCCCGGACTACTGTCACAGAAACCATGTCTCCCTCACTGAGGTTGTTCAGGGCTTCCATATAAGTCTGGATCTCCAGGATATCCATGTCGTTGATCCGCACGATCACATCCCCGTTCTCAATGCCTGCCTTCTGAGCAGGCCGGTCGTCTGAAACTGCCAAAACCCGGAGTCCTTCCCCATCATAGCCATGATCAGGCATTAAGCCGAGGGTCACGCCTTCCATCCGGGCAGGGGCATCGCTGGTAGTCGAAGTGGAAGAAAAAGCCAGCCGGTTACCCCTGCGATCAATCTCCTCCATCATGTCAATGGCAAAGGAAACAATTTCTGCCGCTCCCTCATAATTCACCTTGTCGGCCGTATCTTCCGGGCGGTGATAATCATCATGGATCCCCGTAAAGAAAAACAATACGGGGATATCTTTCACATAAAAAGAGGTGTGGTCCGATCCTCCGCGGCCACCGGGGTTTTTCCTTACAGTCATTTCTTCAGGGGTATGACTGTCAATCAGTCCATCCCAGGAGGGTGATGAACCGGTGCCGATTAAAGTCAACGTCTCGTCCTCCAAACGTCCGATCATATCCAGGTTAAACATATAATTGATCCTTTCCATGTCATAGGCATCACTCCCGGTAAAATGCCGGCTGCCGATCAATCCCTTTTCCTCGGCACCAAACGCAATGAACAGGTAATTGTGGTTGGTGAGATCGCTGCCGGCCACATACCTGGCTGCCTCCAGCACTCCTGCCGTTCCGCTTGCATTGTCATCGGCCCCGTAATGGATGGCCCGCACACCGGGGCTTCGGGAACCTCTTCCTCCCCATCCCACGTGATCGTAATGACCTCCGACAACCACGGTATGGGGTGCACCGTTATCGATATAACCCGCCACATTCATGCTGGCCACTTCCTCACGGGAAACATCCACTTCCATGTCGATGCTGCCCGTCTGATCACTCATCAGGGCATGCAATACATGATCTTCCGCAAAGATCAACGGCAGATCAAACAAGTTGGCCGGCACACGAAGATTCAGCGGCGGATCACCCCTGGAAGATTTGGTGTTTACGAAAATGACCCCGGCTGCTCCCCTTTCTTCTGCAACGGAAACCTTCTGCTGCAAAATCTGGAACGGGGCCGCATCCACCAGCGAATCCAGTGCTTCGGGCACAAAAACCTCCATGATAAATACCTTGCCTTCAATATCTCCATGCAGGGCATAGTCACAATAGGTTTCATACCCATCCACCCCCTTCAGGCCGGTCAGGCCATACCCCACATGCACAAAAGAGCCGCTTACTTTTCCACTTTCAGATCCGGGAAAAGCATAATAATCATCCCCATGGGCAAAAGTATGATCCAGGTAAGTGAAATAATTGTCTTCTCCCCATATCCATTCTCCGGGAAAAGTAAAATCCTGGTAATAAGCATCACCGAAAAGCGGCTCCAACCCGGTCTCCTGCATACGTTCCATAATATATGCAGCGGCTTTCCGCTCCCCTTCCGTTCCTGCTTCCCTTCCCTCCATTTCTTCCGAAGCCAGGGTATACACATCTTCCTTCAGCCGTGACCTTACGGCCTCTTCAGAAAAGTCAAAGGCCACCTGGGCCGTCAGGGCTTGCCCCGCGAGGGTCAGGACAACAATCAATATGGTATTCAATATTTTCATAGATAATTTTTTCAAATGAGCAGCCTCATGTATTCTTTCAAGAATGGTTAAAATTACTTATTTTTGGTCATAATGAAAAAAAGCGCTGCCATGGAAGAGAAAAAGAACCAAATTATGTTTTGGGTGATCAACGGCCTGATTGCCTTAATAGTACTGATATTTATCATTCAAAACAGGGGTCCTGTTCAGTTTAACTTCCTCGGACTCCGGCTGGAAGGCTACGGATTCCTGGTGTTTTTGATCATCTTTTTACTGGGATTCTTCGGCGGATGGCTCTGGTCGCATTTTCGCCACCAAAAGAAAGGCAAAAAACCCGAAAAACCTGAAAGGCAGTCCTACGACGAAGAATGACCGGCAGCGCCAGTCCACATCAGGAGAGTTTTCCCTTGTAATCCTCATATCCAAACTGCCTGAGCAGGGAGAAATGACCGTCTGCATGCTTAATGCCGATGGAGGGATGTTTTACCCCGTTGAAAAACGTGGTCTTGACCATGGTATAATGGATCATGTCATCGAACACCACTTTGTCACCCACTTCCGGTTCCTTTTCAAAGCTGTAGTCTCCCATGCCCATGAAATCTCCCGCCAGGCAGCTTGAACCACCCATACGGTACACAGGCTTCCCTTCAATGGCATCGGATGCGCCCAAAATATTGGGTTTATAGGGCATCTCCAGGCAATCCGGCATGTGGGCCGAAAAACTCACATCCAGCATGGCAATACGGATGCCCTTGTTGCACACAATATCCTGCACGGTAGAAACCAGGTAACCGGTTTGCCAGCCGACAGCCTCCCCCGGTTCCAGAATCACTTTTTCCAGGTTGGGATATCTTTGTTTAAAGTCTTTCAGCAGTTTTACCAGGTGGCCCACATCATAATCCTTCCGCGTAATGTGGTGTCCGCCCCCCATATTGAACCATTTTGCCTGCCGGATCAGGGGAGCAAACTTCTCCTCCACCTTTTCAAGGGTGCGCTCCAGCACATAGCTGTCATTTTCACATAAAACGTGAAAGTGCAGGCCCTCCACCCCTTCAGGTAACTGCTCCCCAAGCTGATCCCTGGTAATCCCCAGCCTTGACCCGGGGATTGCGGGGTTATACAGATCGGTTTCCACCTCACCATACTCCGGGTTAATCCGTAAACCGGCCCTCACAGGCTTGTGGAAAGACTTAACCCGGTCAATGAAGCGGTCGAATTGCGACAAAGAATTAAAG
>PWHO01000081.1 GCA_003555385.1 Bacteroidales bacterium | reverse complement strand
ATGGGCTGAGGACTGGGGAAGCTGCCTGGGGTTTGGGAAACGGCCCAGGTGGTTGTTGGTTGTTGGTTCTCATGGGCTGAGGGCACAGGGGGTAGCCCATAACTGATGGAAGAAGTTGGGAGGTTGTTGGTTGGTCGGGCGCTGCGCGCCGACGGTTGTAGGTTCTCATGGGCTGACGGTTGTTAGTTCTCATGGGCTGAGGACTGGGGAAGCTGCCTGGGGTTTGGGAAACGGCCCAGGCGGTTGTTGGTTGTTGGTTCTCATGGGCTGAGGGCACAGGGGGTAGCACATAACTTGTGGAAGAAGCTGGGAGGTTGTTGGTTGGTCGCACGTTACTGGCAGGCCAGGCGTGATTTGCCGAAAAAAACTTGGTATTTTATAATTAAGACAGTACATTTGCACTCTCGAAAAACGATCTGAACCTCTCGTGCGTTCAAACGATCTGCGTTCAAACGATCTGCGTTCAAACGATCAACGATCTTAAAAATAAATAATGACTAGGTAGCTCAGTTGGTAGAGCACGTCCCTTTTAAGGATGGGGTCCTGGGTTCGAGCCCCAGCCTGGTCACAAGGTTTTCAACAACAGCTCATTGTTTCAAGAAAAGCTCACTATTTCAAAAACAGCTCACTATTTCATGACTAGGTAGCTCAGTTGGTAGAGCACGTCCCTTTTAAGGATGGGGTCCTGGGTTCGAGCCCCAGCCTGGTCACTAAAGCACAAAAGTCCGGATTCCAGAGGTTCCGGACTTTTTTTATGCCGTCACTTTGCCGTCACTTTGCCATCACTTTGCCGTCACTTTTCAAAAAGCCGCCGTCAGCACAGGTCAGAATCCCGACCAGGAAGTCCTGAAAGGCCGCCATCAGCAAACTCACAAGCTGCCATCAACAGGCCAAAATTCGGACGAGGAAGCCTCAAAAAGCCGCCATCAACAGGTCAATGTCCTGGCTGGGCAGGCGGAAGTTTTCTCCAATGTATTGGTTGGTCAGGGTACCGTTAAGCATATAAACACCTCTCCTCACTCCCGGATCCCGCTTCAGCATATTCTCAGTTCCGCCTTCCTCTCCGATGGTGAGCAATACGGGGGCAAAAAAATTACTGAACACATAGGAGGCGGTATTGGGCACTCCGGAAGCGATATTCGGTACACAGTAATGCGTAACGCCGTGCTTTTTGAAGACCGGATCACTGTGGGTGGTCACTGAGCTTGTCTCCACGCAGCCTCCCTGGTCAATGCTCACATCCACGATCACGCTGCCGCTTTTCATCTCACCGACCATTCCCTCACTGACAACAACAGGTGTCCTACCCCAGGAAGAATGAATGGCACCGATCACCACGTCGGCAGTTTTGAGTGATTTAAGCAACACCTTGGGCTGAATAATCGATGTAAAAACTCTGGCATTCAGGTTATTCTGCAAACGACGGAGCTTATAGACCGAATGATCGAAAACCTTGACCATGGCTCCCAGGCCCATTGCGGCCCTTACCGCAGACTCCCCGACTGTGCCGGCACCCAGAATAACCACCTCGGTGGGGGTAATCCCGGACAAACCCCCGAACATCCTCCCCTTTCCATAGGTTTTGTGACTTAAATATTCTGCGGCGATCAGAATGGCCGTATTTCCGGCAATTTCACTCATCCCCCGCACAAGGGGAAATGTTTTGGCTTTGTCACGGATCAGTTCAAAAGCCACCGCAGTTACCTTCTTCTTCATCAGGGCCTTGAAGTAATCAGTCTTCTGCATGGAAAGGGCTACAGTGGAAAAAATCACCTGACCGGGCTTTACCAGTTCCATTTCTTCGTCGGTAACCGGGGCAATCTTCAGAACAATATCTGCCTGGAATACTTCACCGGCGGAATACACGATCTGGCATCCGGCTTCTGCATAGGCCTCGTCAGGGAAAAACGAATTTTCACCCGCCCTGGATTGCACCAGGATCTGATGACCGTGCTGGACAAGCAAGCCGGCAGCTTCCGGAGCCAGCGCCACCCGATTCTCGTCATAGGCTGTCTCCAGGGGAACGCCAATAATCAAATTGTTTTTGCGTTTCCGGACCTCCAGCGTCTCCTCCTGGGGCCCGAAGTGCCAGGACTGTGAAAACATCTTATGTTCTGATTCCGAATATACCATTTCAAATGAGTCAGTTTATTGAGGAAGAAGGTCAGAAAACTCCGGCCGGTGATTTCCCGGCCCGGATAATCCGTCTGCCGTGATCGTCCTGCATATGCACTTCAAGGCAATCATCAGGCAGCAGGCTTTCGACCTTTTCCGGCCACTCGATAAAACAATAATTTCCCGAATAGAAGTAATCTTCATAGCCCAGGTCAAAAGCCTCGTCCATCGATTTTATCCGGTAAAAGTCAAAATGATACAGGCTTTCGCCCGTATGGGTCATATAGTGATTCACAATTGAGAAAGTCGGGCTGCTTGCGTGGTCTGAAGCTCCCAGCACCCTGCAGACAGCCTGGATAAACGTCGTTTTCCCCACCCCCATGGGCCCGAAAAAAGCAAAAATCCGCTGGTTGGGGAACCCGTCAAGTAAAGATCTCGCCACATTTTCCAGTTCAGCCGGATCCGCCACATGGAACTCTTTTATTCTGCCCATAATGAAATTATTTTTCCGGTATCAGGGATCATTTATTTCGGTGTCATGAAAGCAAAGGGAATCAGCATTTCCTCAAGAGAAACACCTCCGTGCTGGAAAGTATCCCTGTAGTAATTGACGTAATAATTGTAATTATTCGGATAGGCAAAAAACCGGTTTTCTTTGGCAAACACATAATGGGCACTCACACTTTCGCGCGGGAGATAAATATTATCGGGGTTATTTACCTCAAACACCTCCCCTTTCTTGTACTGAAGGCTTTTGCCTGTCTTATAGCGCAGGTTGGTGTTGGTATTGCGGTCTCCGATAATTTTTGTGGGATGCTGTACCCGGATGGCCCCGTGATCGGTTGTGATTATCACCGGAATCTCTTTCTCTGCCAGCTGACGGATAATTTCCCACAGCGGCGAATGCTCGAACCAGCTTAAGGTGATCGAACGGTAGGCTGCCTCATCACCAGCCAGTTCTTTGATCACCTCCATATCGGTCCGTGAATGGGAAAGCATATCCACAAAATTGTATACCAGCACATTCAATTTCTGCCCCAGATGGTCACTGAGGGAAGACGATAGCTTTTTGCCGGCTGTCAGATTCAGGATCTTGTGATAATGAAAAGGGATGTTGCTTCCCAGCCGCTTCAATTGTTCAGCAATCAACTCGGCTTCAAACTGATTCTTTGAGCCTTCATCCGATTCTTTGGTCCAGTATTCCGGGAAACGTTTGTATATCTCTCCGGGCATCAAACCGGAAAACAGTGCATTTCTTGCATGCTGTGTAGCGGTAGGAAGAATACTGCAATACGTATCCTCTTGTACCGTCCGGTATAGGGTTTCAATTTTAGGCTGAATGGTTTTCCATTGGTCAAGTCTCAGATTATCTATCAAAATCAGAAAGACCTGCTTTTGTTCCTTTAGTATGGGAAGACATTTCTCGCGAAACAATGTATGAGACATGACCGGCTTTTCCTCTGCCCTGCCTTTGAGCCAGTCCTCATAGTTATTTTCCACAAAACGGGCAAACACGTTGTTTGCCTCAGCTTTCTGCATCAGAAAGATCTCATAAAGGCTTTCATCATCTGCTTTGGCAAGTTCCAGCTCCCAGTATACCAGCTGCCGGTAAATATCAACCCACTCCTCAAAAGAAAGCGAAGGAGACAAACTACTGCCGATTTGTCTGAACTGTTGCTGGTAAACCATGCCCGTCTTTTCACTGACAAGCTTCCGGTTGTCCAGATTCTTCTTCAGGGACAGTAAAATCTGGTTGGGATTCACAGGTTTGATCAGGTAGTCGGCAATGCTGCTCCCGATGGCATCATTCATTACGGATTCTTCTTCACTCTTGGTGATCATCACCACCGGAATTCCGGAAACCTGGCTTTTCAGGCGCTCAAGGGTTTCTATCCCCGAGAGTCCGGGCATGTTTTCATCCAGAAAAATAATATCGATATCATTATCGCTCACCAGGTCCAATGCTTCAGAACCACTGGAAGCAGTTAAAACCCGGTAGCCTTTATTTTCAAGAAAAAGTATATGTGGTTTCAGAAGATCTATTTCGTCATCGGTCCAGAGAATGGTTGCACCCATATTTTTCGTATTTTGCGTATTACACAAATTTAACCAAAAAAACTGACAATAGCCATTATAAAGCGGCGACATGGAACAGCCATCCAACAATAAATTAAAAATATTCAACGACCCTGTTTACGGGTTTATTAACATCCCGGACGAATCGATTTTTGATCTCATAGAGACTCCTTACTTCCAGCGACTCCGGAATATCAAGCAACTGGGTCTCTCGCATCTGGTTTATCCGGGCGCGCTGCATACCCGTTTTCATCATGCCATGGGTTGCATGTACCTGATGGGTCAGGCCATAGAGATTTTACGTTTTAAAGGCCACCCTATTACTGACAATGAAGCCCTTGCGGTTACCCAGGCCATTCTTCTGCATGACATCGGGCACGGCCCGTTTTCCCACACCCTGGAAAGGGTACTGGTGGAAGGACTCAGCCATGAGGACCTTACAGTCATGTTCATGAGAAGGCTGAATGAGAGCATCCCCGCCAATCTTGAAGAGGCAATGGCCATCTTCCGGGACACCCATCCCAAAAAACACCTCCACCAACTTGTTTCCAGCCAGCTCGATATGGACAGGCTGGACTACCTGAACCGCGACAGCTTCTTCACCGGGGTATCTGAAGGAGTAATCAGCTGGGACCGCATCATTAAAATGCTCAATATCGCCAACGATACCCTGGTGATTGATGAGAAAGGGATATACAGCATCGAAAAATTCATCATTGCCAGGCGCCTGATGTACTGGCAGGTATACCTTCACAAAACCGTCATCGCTGCAGAAACTATGCTGACCGGGGTACTGAAACGGGCCAAAATACTTGCCGCTGCAGGAGAACATCTGTTTGCCACCCCTCCGCTGCAACGATTCCTGGGTAAAGTGTACAGCAAGAGTGACTTTGAGGCTGACCCCGGACTGCTCGAAGATTTTGCCCTGCTGGATGATTATGATATTTTTGCAGCCATCAAAAGCTGGACAACCCATAAAGACCGAATCCTCAGCTATATGAGTCGTGGCATTGTAGAGAGAAAGCTTTTCAGAATTGAGATCCGGCCCACACCCTTCAGCGAATCCTACCTCAGACAATTGAAGCAGGCTGCCGTACATAAGCAGCTGGCATCCGACGAGGAAGAGGCCGGGTACCTGGTGGTGAGCGGAATCACAAGAAATAACGCTTATGATCCCGGAACGGGAAACATCTGGATCCTTTCCAGGGATGGACAATTAAGAGATGTGGCAAAAGCAAGTGACCAGTTAAACATCAATATGCTGTCCCACCCTGTGGAAAAATTCTTTGTTTGCTACCCCAAGGAATTACTGATTGACAGGCAATAACCCTTTCAGATACTGAAAACCAACGGATATCAGACAAAAATTGCTTGGCGGTCATGGTAAATATTGGTAACTTGCGACCGCACATATTACGAATTTTTTACATTATTGCATGGAATTTTCAGCCAGACAGATTGCCGAATTTCTAAAGGGAGAGCTTGAGGGGGATCCCGAGGTCAAGGTATCCCGGATTGCCAAAATAGAAGAAGGAGAGCCCGGCTCCCTTACCTTTCTGGCCAATCCCTCTTATACCCAGCATATATACAAAACCAACGCATCCATCGTACTTGTAAGGGAAGATTTTTCCCCGGAACAACCAGTAAACAGCACACTGATCCGTGTGAAGGATCCATATGGCGCGCTGGCCAAATTACTGGAACTGTATAAAAACAGCATCCCGGAAAAAACGGGTATTTCTGAGCTTGCATTCATATCTCCAAAGGCAGATGTCGGGGCGGATGCGTATATCGGTGAGTTTGTATATGTCGGGGATGGTGCTGTAATCGGAGAGGGTGCCCGGATCCACCCCCATTGCTATATCGGTGACATGGCAAAGGTCGGTGAAAAGACCACACTTTTCAGCGGGGTCAGAATTTACGACAACAGCCAGATCGGAAATGGGTGCACCATTCACTCCAATGCAGTGATCGGTGCTGACGGGTTTGGCTTTGCCCCTCAGAGTGACAACAATTACATGAAGGTGGCCCAGATCGGGAATGTGATTATTGAAGACAATGTGGAGATTGGTGCAGGCACCACCATTGACCGGGCAACCATGGGGTCTACTACCATCCGGAAAGGGGTAAAACTGGACAACCTGATCCAGATCGGTCATAATGTTACCATCGGTGAGAATACTGTAATGGCTGCCCAGGCGGGCGTTGCCGGCTCCTCGAAAATCGGCAAAAACTGTATGATAGGCGGGCAAGCCGGGATAAGCGGTCATATTACAATCGGTGACAATGTGAAAATGGCTGCCCAGTCAGGGGTTCCTTCAAATGTCAAAGACGGACAGATCATTATGGGGTCACCAGCCATGGAGGCCTCTCAATACCGTAAGGCTTTCATCTATTTCAGGAATTTTGAGAAACTGGTAAAGCGAATTGAAGAACTTGAAAAGGAAGTGAAACAGAAAAAATAGTTGTTATATTTGCCGGCCCGTTCCGTTTTTTTTCCATTTTCCTTTTTGAAAAAATTCCCGGACCGGGGCGACAATTATTTCAACACTTGCATTATGAATGAAAAACAAAAGACAATCAGACAGCCTGTAACCCTTGAGGGTGCAGGCCTCCATACAGGACAAACCGTTCACCTTACCATCAAACCTGCCCCGGAAAACTCGGGCATTCGTTTTCTGCGTACCGATATCGGAGAAGATGCCTTTATAGGTGCTGACGCTCTGCTGGTATCAGAAACCGAAAGGGGCACTACCCTTGAGAAAGACGGCATCCGGGTACTTACCGTGGAACACGTACTGGCGGCCATCACAGGAACCGGTATCGACAACGCCATTATTGAGGTAAATTGCCAGGAAACACCGATTTTTGACGGCAGCAGCAAAGTGTATACCGATGCTATTCTGAAAGCGGGTACCGTTTCTCAGAATGCTTTCAAGGATTATTTTGAAATCAGGGAACCGATCCGGATGTTTCATAAAGAAAAGGATTGTGAGATCATCGCCCTGCCCAGTGACAACTACCGCATTACATGCATGATCGACTATAACTCAAAAGTCCTTGGCCATCAGCATGCGAGCATGAACCACCTCAATGAATTCAGGGATGAGATCGCCGGTTGCCGTACTTTTGTTTTTCTGCATGAACTGGAATTCCTGCTTTCCCAGAACCTCATTAAAGGCGGGGATCTGAGCAATGCCATAGTATTCGTAGACAGACCGGTAACACAAACAGAACTTGACCGGATGGCTTCTATATTCAATAAGCCCACCGTAGAGGTGCGCAATGAAGGGATATTGAACAACCTGGAACTGGCTTTCCCGAATGAGCCGGCGCGTCATAAACTGCTGGACATGGTTGGTGACCTGACCCTCGCCGGAAAGCCCATCAAGGGCCACATCATTGCCTCCAAACCGGGTCACGCTTCCAACGTACTTTTTGCAAAATTGCTCAAGAAGCACATCAAAGCCCGCATTGATCAGGAGCAGATTCCCTCTTATGACAATGATCAGCCACCGGTTTATGACATCAATGACATTAAGAGAATGCTCCCCCACCGGCCACCCTTCCTTTTGGTGGACAAAATCATTGAGGTCACAGACTCCTCAGTGGTTGCGGTGAAAAGCGTTTCCATGAATGAGCCCTTCTTCGCGGGTCACTTCCCCAATGAACCGGTCATGCCGGGGGTGCTGCAAATAGAAGCCATGGCACAGGCAGGCGGCATTCTCGTTCTGTCTACCGTAAATGACCCGGAAAACTATAATACCTATTTTCTGAAAATCAATAATGTGCGTTTCAAACAAAAAGTTGTGCCCGGCGATACCCTCGTGTTCAGAATGAGCCTGATGGCCCCGGTAAGAAGGGGCATATGCCATATGCGCGGAGTTGCCTACGTTGGCAGCAATGTTGTTATGGAAGCTGAAATGATGGCACAAATAAGCAAAAAATAAACCACTGCAATGAACCAACCATTAGCTTACGTACACCCACAGGCAAAAATTGCCAGAAATGTTGTCATTGAACCTTTTGTGACGATCCATAAAAATGTGGAAATTGGTGAAGGAACCTGGATCGGTTCCAATGTCACCATCATGGAAGGGGCACGCATCGGAAAGAACT
>PWHO01000207.1 GCA_003555385.1 Bacteroidales bacterium | reverse complement strand
GATCCTTTCAATCTTCCTGGCGGTCTTTTCTGTTTCGGATGCACTGGTACCTGTTTCCATTTCAAACTGTACACTTACATCGCCTGAGTCAAATTCGGGGATGTAGTCTGTGCCGATACGCACAGCAGTGAACAATGTCAGCGCAAAGATCAATATGGCCATGGAAATTACCATTGTTTTATGGTGTACGGCCCAGCCAAGTGCTTTTTTGTAAGTGTTTTCAATGCGGATAAACAGGTTCTCACTGGCTTTGAATAACCGGCTTCTCACAGTTGCCGTTTGGCTGCCCTTTTTGTTTAATAACCTGGATGAAAGCATCGGGGTCATGGTCAGTGCAGTAAGCAGGGAGGCCAGCAGGGTTACCGTAGTAATTACAGCCAGCTGTCGGAAAAGGATTCCGACGATCCCCCCCATAAATAACATCGGCAGGAAAACGCAAATGGTCGTAAGGGTAGAGGCTGATATGGCATTCCCTATTTCACTCGCTCCTGTAACTGCTGCCTTCATGGGGGGTGTGCCATCTTCAATATGACGGGTTATGTTTTCCAGAACAACAATGGCATTGTCCACCACCATGCCAATGGCAATCACCACAGCCATCAGCGAGAAGATGTTGATGGAATAACCGGCCATGAACATAAAAATGAATGCCACGATCAGTGAAACCGGCATGGTCAGCATGATGATCAGGCTTGATTTCCATTCCCTGAGAAAAAGGAAAACCACCATCACTACGAAAAGACCTGCCCACCATAGGGTAGAGGAGAGGTTGCTGATCGACCGCACTACGATATCTGAGCTGTCCACGATCTCCAGCACGGCTACATCCTCCGGAAGGCGGTGTTCAACTTTTTTCATTTCCTTCCTCACAGCCTCAGCCACTTCAAGCGTGTTGGTGCCCGTCTGCTTCTGTACGAAAAAAGCCACAGATCTTTGTCCGCCGGTGCGGGCGAAGGCTTCACGTTCCCTGAAGTCATCAATGACAGTGGCCACATCCCCGACTTTTATGCTCCTGTTATTGTGATATTTCAGTACGATATTTTCGATTTCCTGTACGTCTTCAAACTCCCCGGTTACACTGACAGCAAAATCACGACCCCCCACTTCTACATTTCCACCGGGAATGCTGATATTTTCTGCTTTGAGCACGCTGGCAATATGATTTACACTTATGTTGTAAGACTGGAGCTTCACAGGATCCGCCTCTATGCGGATTTCTCTCTCGGGAGCCCCGATGGTTACCACGGTTCCCACACCTTCCACCCTGCGCAGGGGCGAAGCGATTTCATCCTCAATGATGTCATCCAGGTCGTAATAACTGTCACTGGCCTGGATCCCGTAGGCAATGACAGGGATCATTGAACTATTCACCTTGAGGATTACGGGTTGATGGGCATCTCTCGGGAGGTGTCGCCGGGCCAGTTCAATCAGATCTCTCGCATTGCTGGCTGCTTCATTGATGTCGGCACTCCAGTCAAAGCGCATGGAAATAAAGGATACGTTTTCGCTGGAGGTGGACTCCATGTCTCGCAGGCTTTCGGTCGCTCCCAAAACGGTTTCCAGTGGTCGTGTTACCTGTTCCTCCACGAGTTCTGCAGATGCGCCCGGGTAGGCAGTTATAATGGTCAGGGTAGGGAACTCTATTTCAGGCAGAATGTCGCGCGGAAGCATCCTGATCGACACCAGGCCGAACAAAATGACCCCGATAAATATCATCAGTGTGGTGACGGGTCTGTTTACTGAACCTTGCGAAAATTTCATTATTGATGCCCTCCGTTATTTATAATGTTCACTTCCATTCCTTCCTCCACTCGGTTCTTTCCGCCTGTAATGATCTCCTGCCCGGCCTGAAGCCCGGTGATGGCGATTTGATCGCCGATGGGAAACAACCTGTTGAAGCCGGATAGCTGAGCCCGGTGGTTCTCTACCAGGTATAGCTTTTCCTGGTCGGTTTCCGGGTCACGATATATGGCTTCCATGGGAATGATCAGTACTTTTTCCGCGGGCAGACTCATACTTACATGGGCCGACATCCCTGGTTTGATGATCAGGTCCGGGTTATTGATGGTGATCTCAGCTGTTGCTGTTCTTGAGCGGGTTGACAGGAAAGGCTTGATGCTGGTGATTTTTCCCTCAAAGCTTCTTTCAGGGTAAGCCGGAATACTTATGGTTGCCTTCAGGCCTTCATGAATGCGGCCCAGATCCCTTTCGTTGATCTCTGCCTCCACCTTTACCGGGTTGAGCTGCATAAGCCGGAGTATTCCGCTTGTTCTGGAATAGCCGGGTTCCAGGTTCAGGTTCAGGAAATAATTCTCTCCCTCATTGACCAGGTAATCTACAATAGTCCCCGCAAAAGGTGCTTTGATCCTGGTGTTTTTCAGAGCCAGCTCATATTGGGCTTCGGACGCCTCGTAACGTGCCTTCAGGTGGTCATATTCCTGTCTGGATACGGTTCCCCGCTCAGCCAGTCGCTTCACCCTGTTGTAATCTTTTTCCAGGGTCAGGTATTCTGCTTTTGCCTTTGCGAGCATTTCCCCGGAAAGTTCAGCCAGTAATTGCCCTTCCTGCACCCGGGTTCCTTCGGGGTAGTATAATTTTTCTACTTTTCCCGGAAAACCTGCTCCCAGGTTGGCTTCCCTGTTGGCAAAAACGGTGCCCGACAACCTGATTTCTGCTTCATGAGATATTTCCCTTACCAGGGCAGTACTTACCCCGGGCTTTTCTCCTGAGCTGTCCTGTGTTGTGGTATCTGTTGTGCAGCCCTGAAGGAAAACGGCTATGAGGATAAATGCCGGAATGCCAATGCGTGCAATTGATCTTTTCAGTTTAAGTGGGTTCATGGGTATTCTGTTTTTATTTTAGGATTTGTCCGGATGCTTTTTCCAGTTTCGTATAAGCCATGCGGTACTGGTTTTTTGCTTCAATATGGGAGGTATGCGCTTGCTGCCAGAGTGCCTGTGCTTCAAGCGCATCGCGGGTTGTTGCCCTGCCCTGGTGAAGGAGGTCATTGTTTACACGAAGGTTTTCTGTAGCCTGTTCAAGGGAGCGTTTAGTCATTTCAACCCTGGCCCTGGCCTCCCGGAGATTATGCAGTGACTGGTTGACTTCCAGTTCCACCATTTCCCGGGCTTCCTCCAGTTCCAGCCGGCTGCGATCCGCCTTTTGTTGCGCCCTGGCCACCCTGGTTCGTTTTTCTCCGAAATGATAAATGGGAATTTTTACCGACAGGCCCACCTGCCAGTCTCCTCCGAATTCATCCTGAAAACCGTTATAAGGATTGGGATTCATATAGTTGTAACCAGCGGCCAGACCTACCGAGGGGAGCATGCTGGCCCTTGCTATCCTGACCTGCTCCGCTTTTACATTCCCTGCTTCTTGCAGCATATGGATTTCCGGACGTTTTCTGTAGGCTGATTCAACCAGTTGGGGAAGGGTATTGGTGCTGCTTCCCGGGACGAAAGAGTCATCCAGCTTAAATGGGTGATCAAACGTTAGGCCAAGGTGCTGTGCCAGGGCCATCATGCTTAGTTGCAAACCGTTTTCAGCCTGCATTTCCTTGAGCTGTATTTCATTGCGCTTTACCCTTGCTTCAAGCAACTGGTTTTGGGTGACAATCCCTTCCTCGTATAACTGCTCCAGGTCGTACACAAGCTGATCCAGCATTTCCCCCCATTTTATGGTAAGTTCAAGGCTCTCCTGAAGGTTGACGACCTGCCAGAAAAGGTGGTCTGTTCGCTGCAATACTTCTGCCTCTGTGAGCCTGTGGCGGGCAAGGGCTATCCGCTCACCTGCAGCAGACATCCGATAGCCTGCCCTGATTTTTCCCCCCATATAAACCGGCTGCTTCAGTGTCAAACCCAGCTGGTAATTGTTTTTTTGTCCCAGCTTGCCTTCTTCCCGGGGCAACCAGGCATAATTCCTGAATACCGGATTCCCCTCCGCATCCAATACCGGTTCACCGGTTACGGGGTTGGTCACAATCACCTCCGGGGCCAGGTCGGGGTCACGGAGAATGGAAGGATCAAAACTTCCGCTTTCGCCGTCAATCCCTTCGAAAGGGATGACTGGAAGGAACATATCCTCCCCGAACAATTGATATTGTTTGTTCCTTCTCATAAAGCCCGCTTCGGAGCTAAGCTGCGGGAAAAAGTGTTTTTTTGCCGATTCTTTTTGCAGTCGTGCTGCTTCGCTGTCCATTTCAGCCATTTGCAGCCCTTTGTTGTTTTCGAGGGCCATTTCCCGGCAATTTTCCAGGGTCAGCACTTCCTGCGCGTTGGCTGTAAACCCCCACGATCCAAAAAGAACCATACCCATCACAATACATAAAAGTTTCATAAGTAATAGAAAATTAGAATAAAAACGTATTTTGGTCGAAAAAATAACAAAAAAAATCAGCGTTTGAGTAATCCGAAAAACAATATTTTGGTCATTTTTTCCAATCTCGTCTCCAGGTCATCGTGTTCTCCCTGCCATACAAGTGGGTATTCCAGGCCTTTCAATGCTGTGACCAGGGCCTTTGCTGCCAGGGATGTATCAAGAGGCTGAAATTGCCCCTGGCGGATTCCTTCATCAAGAATTTTTCTGATTGCTTCCACTTCATCCCGGTCAAATGTATCCCGCAGGTTCTCTATGAAGGAGTAGTGGCTGTCGTGTTCATGTTGGGCTTCATTGTAATAACTTACCAGGGTTTTCATGGTTTTCATGCGGATGCGAATGTGTTCCTTCAGCTTTTGTGCAGCGTCATGGATCTGCTCAGTATGCTCCCGCATAACCTTCCTGAGGATGGCGGCCTCATGCAGAATTACAGCCTGAAAAACTTCCTCTTTGTTCGGGAAATAATAGTAAAGTGAACTTTTTCCCTTGTGAGTGGCATGCGCAATGTCTTCCATGGTGGTTTTCCTGAAACCATAACGGCTGAACAAGCCCCTGGCGACCTGAATAATCTCTTTTCGTACTTCTTCTTTGTCCTGTTTTGACATGCTGCTTGTATTATACAATAAAGATGATGACGCAAAATTAAGATAAAATCATTTGCGTCATCAGTTTTTAGAATATTTTAACAAAATAGTCGAAAAGTTTTAGTCAGAATGGGAATTCATCTGAGTCATCCTCTCTTGGTCCCTCGGTGTGGTCTATGGTCTGGGCGGTTTCGTGTTTTGACACCCCCGACACATAAATTGCCTTGTAAGGGCTGGTGGGGCAGGCAAATTCGCAGGCGCCGCAGCCCACACAGTATTGAGGAGTGACCTGGGGTATGAAAAGTCCGTCTCTGTATGGAACCATTTGCACTGCTTTTGTGGGACAATGCTCCGAACAGGCCCCGCAGTCGGTCCTGTCGACAGTCACAATACAGCTTTCGCTGAGGAACCTGGCCACACCGATCCGGATCTGTTGTTTTTCTTCAACGGTTTGTTTCCGGATGGCTCCGGTGGGGCAAACTCTGGTACAGTCCAAGCAGTCGAAGTTGCAGAAGCTCTTTTCAAAATCCAGCTTTGGCTGCATGAAGCCTTCCAGACCAAAATCAAAGAAAGCCGGAACAATCACTTTTGTGGGGCATGCGCCTACACAGCGGTAACAGGCAATGCAATGGTTGTTGAAGTTTTCGTGGCTGAGGGAGCCCGGAGGAGTGACCGGGAGGCGGTCACCATGGGGGATCATTCCCGGGCTCTGCGTGTCTGTTCCCTGGGGAAAGGCTTTCCTTCGTAGCAGCGGGATGCTCAGCAGGCCGGCCGTAAGGGTCAGCAGGAAGTTCCTTTTTTCCACATTTTGCGGGTTTGCAACCTCTCCCTGGTTTGTACTTGTTTTGGCTGTGAGCGGGATATGGGTGTAATGCAGCCCATGGTTCGGACAGGAGGAAAAACAATTGAAACAACTCACGCAACGGCTTTTGTCCACTGTTTTCGATTTGCTGTCAAGGCACTCAGCCTTGCAAACCCACTCACATTTCTTGCACATGGTGCAGGCGTCTTCCGTGAACGCGATACGGTAATAGGCTTTTGAAGCGATCAGTCCGAGCAAACTGCCGGCCGGGCAAATGGTGTTGCAGAATATTCGTCCCCGCCATGCGGCCAATATGACTATTGCCAGGAATATGCCCAGAGAAACGAGCATTACACCCCACGGAAGTGTGTGCATGCTCAGCGGACGAAAGGCAAAAATATCAAAACGTTCAAGGGTAAATACGAAGGTGTTATGAAGCCAGATATATGCGGGCTGAAAAAAACTCGTGGATATTTTTCCAAAATTGGAATAAGGGTCAAGCAGGTTCAGCAGAAACAGGCTGCCGCTGATCCACAGCAAGATGGTGGCTCCCAGTATGGTATACCGCAGAACTGTTTTACGGTTAGATGTAAAATAAAAACGACGTTGTTTCTTCTTCCGGAATTGACGGGCAAGGGCAGAAACCATATCCATCAGGGTGCCCAGGGGGCATATGGAGGAGCAATATACGCGTCCGAAAATCAACGTCAGCAGGATCACAAGTAAAAATCCCAGGGCTGATATGGTGAAAAACACTGCCAGAAAATGAAGAATCGAAGGGAAAAGCTGCAAATGCAACAGTACATTCCCTGTCTGCTTAAAGAAGGGGAGTTCGATATTCAGGAAAAGGAACAGCAGGGCTGCAAAAAAAATCAGGGATACTGCGATCCTGATTTTTTTCAGATGGTATAACTTCATGTTGGAAAAAATTTAAACGCTCACTCGTTGAATGTTGAGATCATCAAGGTTCATCCGGCCAATACCCATTTCCGCGGCGATGCGCAGGTGGCCGATATCTTCGGGCTGATGACCGAGCATCATGGAGGCGGCTGCATCCACGGCAAGTATGTCGGGCGATACCAGCAGGCTCTGCATGCGGGTCAGATCCGACTGCGAGGTGCCCCGCGGGCCGTTCTGGGTCATCACCAGGTAGGCATCCACGATATTCAGGTCGGGCTTCCTGTAAAGACAGAAATCGGCGATACACTGGTGCAGATCGTTGCGGTGCCAGAATCTGCGATCCCAGACCACACCCATCAGGTTTTTCATGGCGACGGTCACCGTAGTGGCTCCGTGGTGCTTAAGGACAGGTACATTGATAAAGACGTCACTTTGGATCAGGCGTTCGTGGACTTTCGCTTTGGTCAGCCTTTTGGCCCCGGGAATGTCCACTTCCTGGTAACTGCGCTCCAGGTGGGCGTGCAGCATCCGTCCCCCACCTCTTCTTACCGCAGCCTCAACGCCGCTGTTGTCATACGACCGTTCCCATTCATCACAGGTGTGATCGAAGGCATATACCTGTGAGGCTCCGGCCTTCAGACAGTCCTCCACAATGGCTGCAATCAGGTCGGGATTGGTATTGGCCGCCCTTTCCGGGGGAACATCCCAGCTTGCGTTTGGTTTCAGTGCAACGGTTTGCCCCGGTTTGACAAATTGTTCCATTCCGCCCATTTCCTCCATGGCCCGTCGGTACATTTCTACCGGTTCTCCACCGCGGACAGCTACCAGGTCGTAATTCCCGGCGGATGTGTGTTGGCTGCCTGCCGCGAACAGAGGAATTCTGCCCAGGGTGGATGCATATAAACTGCCCAGGGCTGAATAAATAAATCCTTTCCTGAGAAACTGCCTTCTGTCCATACTTTTACTTGTTAAAGTTCATTGCAAAAATATAATTTTAAGTCACTTTTTGTTATTTTTGACCCTGTAACTGACATGCTTTTGGCTTATTTATAATGAGTTTAACTTATTAACCCCTAAAAAGAAAACAAAATGTCAACCCTTCAGACAGGAATAGCCGGCAGTATGACCCGGACCAATATCCGCGCCATTACATTTGACATCCTCGCACTGGCATTCATATATCTTGTTCCAACCATATCGCACATGCTGAGTATTAAGCTCTACCTGTTGGAGCCGATGCGCCTGATGCTGATATTTGCCATGGTTCATACGCGCAGGCAGAATGCCTATATTCTTGCGTTGACGCTGCCGCTCTTTTCTTATTTCCTTTCTGCCCACCCTGTGCTGATCAAATCACTGCTCATTGCCGCCGAGCTTTCGGTTATGGTGTTTGTATTTTTCAGGCTCGTTCCCAGGGTACATACACTGGGCGCCATTTTTGCAAGCATCTGGATCAGTAAGTTGTTTTATTACGGGCTGAAGTACGTGGCAGTGCTGACGGTACTGCCTGCAGAACCCCTGGTGGGCACTCCGCTGTGGTTGCAGCTGATCACATCGCTGGCATTCAGTTTGTACGTTTTCATCATGTTTAAGAACCATGCCGGTAAGGATGCTTCGGGTTGACCTGTTGCCGCGGCGAAGTAGCGTGTTTTTCTATGATTATTCTTGATAAAGCTTT
>PWHO01000259.1 GCA_003555385.1 Bacteroidales bacterium | reverse complement strand
GCAATGATCAGGATAAAAGTCAGGATGAAGAATATGGCCCATTTTTCTGAACGCATGATTTTGTGCAGAAAATCCTGCTGTTGAATTCTGTCTCTCACAACAAAGTCCGGCCCGGCCAATTCCTGCATTTCCTGCTGTACCCTCCTGTGATTGGCTCCGGGTTCCAGGCCTGCCACCAGCGAACTTACCTCGTGGTTGTCGTAATCAAGCAAACGACGCATCAGGCGGAGTGGCACCACCACATACTCCATGTCAAATTCTGCCTGCACAGCAAATACCCCCGAGGCAAAATTGGAAGAGGATCGGAAGGCTTGTGCGGGCAGCATGCCTGTGGTTCGTCCCCTGCGGGGGATGTAAATATTAAGGGGGTTTCTGAAATCCTGGATGTTCACATTGAGAATATAATACACTCCCTGGCCAAGCAGTATATGATCCTGGTCTCCTTCGCGGAGCAGGTATTCTCCCCTTACCACAAGGGTATCCAGGCCTGTGAGTTCCCGGTAGGTGTCATCGACACCACGAAGGGTAACCAGGTGTTGTTTGTCGCGATAGGAAAGCATGCCCGATTCTTCCAGCACCTCGCTGTAGCTCGCCACCCCCTCAATGTTTTTGAGTTCCTCCAGAGGAAGCTCTTCCAGGGGAAAAGTTTTGCCTTCTGCCAGGCTAATTTCCATGTCGGCATGAAAGGCATTGTAGAGCGACATGATGAGCTTTTCAAACCCGTTGAATACAGACAATACCACCACAAGGGCCATCGTTCCGACAGCTACTCCCACCACGGAGACCATTGTAATAATATTGATGGCATTGTGGGTTTTTTTGGCAAACAGGTACCGCCACGCTATGTATAATGGAAATCGCAAATTTATGATGGATTTGGTGGTTTCCAGGCTTTTACCTGCAGGCCTGTTCCTGACCGGTGTTTCTGCCGCACATCGGCAATGTTCAGTGCCAGGATAAAGGGCATGGTCAGCAGGTAGTAAAAAGGCAGGATTAACAGAAATGCCTTAGATTTTCCCAGCATCAGGATGGGATATTTCATGGACATTCGCCAGGAAATACTTCCGGGTCTGCCATATGTGTAGGCTGTTTTCACCGGCCGGAAACCCGCCTGGGTCAGCTTCTCTTTAATTTCCTCTGCAGCATATCCGTCGCGTACATGCTCTTCAATGAAAGAGGCGTCGTCATGGTGATGTACATCACTCCCCCCTTTATCTGACGGGGTGCTGATCAATAACATACCCCCCGGCCTGAGGGAACGGGAAAAATTGGAAAACACCTTTTTGTCTTCCTCAATATGTTCCATCACATCCACCGACAGGATCAGGTCGTAAGCCCCCGGCTTCTCAAAAACCGTCAGGTCTTGTTGCTGAAAACTTGCATTGGTCATTCCTGCCTGCCGGAAAAACCGGGTGCAGGCCTCCGTTTCTTCCTGCTTAATGTCAATTCCCGTGATATGCCAGTCAGGGAATTTTCTGGCCATATAGTAACTATATTGTCCGAATCCGCTGCCTGCATCCAGCACATGCAGCGATTTGCCTTTCTTTCCGGAACGGGCAAAGGCTTTCAGGCTTTTATGAATATGCCAGGTACGCAGCAGCAGGATATCAAGAAGTCGGTAAAAAAGCTTGCGTGTCCAGGGTTTGCGGCTGAACAGTTTGCCAAGGGTCTGTTTGACAGGTTCGTACTGCATGTGGCTATTCTTTCAGCAACTTCTCAATGTTCTCGATATAATCAAGGCTGTCGTCAATGAAAAAGCGCAACTCCGGAACCTGCCTGAGCTGGTTTTTGACCCGCATCCCCAGATGTTTGCGAATTTCCTTATTCCTTGCCTTTACCTGTTGCAGCAACTTATCCGCATCTTTCCCGAAAATGCTCAGGTAAATTTTGGCGAGGGACAGGTCGCTGGTGATATATACCTTGGTGACCGTGATCATGGCACCCGGGAACCATTCCTTTCCGCCTTGCTGCAAAATTTCACCAATGTCTTTCTGGATCAGGCGGGATATTCTGTGTTGTCGGTTTGTTTCCATAATTTGCAAAGATACGATAAATCGGGTAAATGGGCTGGATTGCAGGGGCCCTGCCGGCAGCCCCATATAACTTCAGGGTTGTTTATTTTGGATGTTTGTCGAAATATTGTAAATTTATGGATGTCAACCCGATTTGTCGCACCAATCCATCCAGCTATGTCAACACCCAGCTTTCATTACCAGGAACCTTTCCCGCTGAAAGCGGACAATACGGAATACTATTTACTGACTCCGGATTTCGTGTCTTTATCCCGGTTTGAGGGGGTGCAGGTATTGAAAATCGAACCGGAAGGGCTTACCATGCTTGCACAGGCTGCCCTCCGGGATACGGCTTTTATGCTTCGCACTCAGCACATTAAACAAATGGCTGCTATTCTTGATGATCCGGATGCCAGTGAGAACGACAAATATGTGGCGCTGACCATGCTGCGGAATGCGGAGATCTCTGCCAAAGGGGAATTGCCTTTCTGCCAGGATACGGGAACGGCAACCATCATCGGCAAGAAGGGGCAACAGGTATGGACCGGGGGAGAAGATGCCGGGCCTCTGTCTAAAGGGGTTTACCAGGTGTATACCGAGGAAAACCTCCGCTACTCCCAAACCATTCCGCTTGATATGTACAGGGAAAAGAATTCAGGGACCAACCTGCCTGCCCAGATCGATATCGCTGCGACAGACGGGGATGAGTACCGCTTTCTGTTCATGGCCAAAGGAGGGGGGTCGGCCAATAAGACGGCCCTGTATCAGCAAACCAAAGCACTGCTGAATCCTGAACGGCTGCTTGCTTTCCTGGTGGATAAACTCAAGTCGCTGGGCACAGCTGCATGTCCGCCCTATCATGTGGCTTTTGTGGTCGGGGGGGCGTCCGCTGAAATGACCCTGAAGACCGTTAAACTGGCTACGGCCAAAGAGCTGGACGGGCTTCCGGATGAAGGCAACGAAGGGGGGCAGGCTTTCAGGGACAGGAAACTGGAGCAGCAGGTGCTGGAGGAAGCCTTCAGGCTCGGCATCGGCGCCCAGTTCGGCGGGAAATATTTTGCCCTGGATGTGCGGATTATCCGCTTGCCAAGGCACGGCGCTTCCTGCCCGGTCGGGATGGGTGTTTCCTGTGCGGCTGACAGAAACATCAAGGCCAAAATCAATAAAGGGGGTTTATGGATTGAAAAGCTTGAAGATAACCCCGGTCGTTTCATCCCGGAGCATTATCGTGAAACGGATGATGAAGCGGGAGCTGTTAGTGTGGAACTGGATCAGCCCATGGAAAATATCCTGAAAACCTTGTCTGCCCACCCGGTGGGGACACGGCTCTCGCTCAGCGGGACTATTACTGTGGGCCGGGATATCGCCCATGCCAAACTCAGTGAGCGCCTTGATGCGGGAGAAGAATTGCCTCAATACATTAAGGATCACCCCATTTACTATGCGGGTCCGGCCAAGACCCCTGAGGGGATGCCTTCGGGTTCTTTCGGCCCCACCACTGCCGGCCGGATGGATTCATACGTGGATTTGTTCCAGCAACACGGGGGAAGCATGGTAATGATCGCCAAAGGTAACCGCAGCCAGGCGGTGACCGATGCCTGCAAAAAGCACGGGGGGTTTTACCTTGGAAGCATCGGTGGGCCGGCGGCTGTGCTGGCTCAGGAGAACATTAAGGAAGTGGAACTGCTGGAATACCCTGAACTGGGTATGGAAGCCATTTACTGCATCCGGGTGGAAAACTTTCCGGCCTTCATCCTTGTGGATGACAAGGGGAATGACTTTTACAGTTCCCTGTAAGCGACTTCTTCCCCCTCGTAAGTGGATATATACCATCGCGTAGGTGAACATTTGCTCTGACGTAAGTGAACATGTGCCCCGGCTTTCATGTTGAATGTTACAGGAAACGAGAGTTATTATTGTTTACCAAACCCGATGGTATGTTTAGAACAGCCTATGACTCCCTGGGACCGGTAGAGGTTCCCGCCGACAAATACTGGGGGCCGCAAACACAGAGAGCGATTGAAAATTTCCGGATCGGGGATGAGAAGATGCCCCGTGAGATCCTTGATGCCTTTGCCGTTTTGAAAAAAGCGGCTGCCATGATCAATCATGACGTGGGTGTGCTGCAGCTGGAATTCATGCAGGCAATTGTACAGGCCTGTGACGAGATAAGGGCAGGGCAGCTGGATGATCATTTTCCGCTGGTGGTCTGGCAGACAGGCAGCGGCACACAAACAAACATGAACTTCAATGAGGTGATTGCCAACCGGGCACATGAGATACTCGGAGGAAAGCTTGATGACGAGAAAAAACTTGTTCACCCCAATGACCATGTGAATAAATCACAGTCATCCAATGATACATTTCCCACGGCCATGCATATGGCAGCCTATACCATGATCGCCGACAGGACTTTGCCGGGTATCCGGCAGTTGCAAAGGGCCCTGGAGGAGAAATCCACCCGGTTTAAAGATGTGGTCAAGATCGGGCGTACCCACCTGATGGATGCCACCCCGCTGACCCTGGGACAAGAATTTTCAGGATTTTCTGCTCAACTTGAGCACGGAATGAGCGCGATTGAGCAATCACTGGAGCATCTCAGGGAACTTGCCCTTGGAGGCACGGCTGTTGGTACCGGGCTGAATGCGCCCGAAGGTTTTGACCGGGCTGTGGCCAAGAGGATTGCAGAAATCACCGGGAAGCCGTTTGTTACCGCTCCCAACAAATTTGAGGCATTGGCCGCCCACGATGGGGTGGTTAGAGCAAGCGGTGCATTAAAGGCTCTGGCTGTTAGTCTGATGAAAATTGGCAATGATATTCGCATGCTGGCCTCGGGGCCGCGATGCGGAATTGGAGAGATTATTCTGCCTGCCAACGAACCGGGCAGCTCAATTATGCCCGGGAAGGTGAATCCCACCCAGGCAGAGGCCCTGACAATGGTTGCTGCCCAGGTGATGGGCAACGATACGACCATTACAGTCGGCGGTATGAACGGGCATTTTCAGTTGAATGTGTTCAAACCTGTAATGATCTATAATCTATTGCAGTCGGCGCGTTTGGTGGCGGATGCCACGGTTGGGTTTGCTGATAAATGTGTCAGGGGAATTACACCGAATTACGAAAGAATAGAAGGCCACCTGCGTAACTCTCTCATGCTGGTGACTTCACTGAGCCCCCATATCGGGTATGACAAAGCTGCTGCAATTGCCAAAAAAGCCCACGAAGAAGGAATTACCCTGAAGGAAGCCGCGCTGAAAATGAAGCTTGTTTCCGAAGAGGATTTTGATCGCTGGGTTGACCCGGGAGCGATGATATAATCCTTAGTAATGCCACAGGTCCATCTCGAAGTTCCTGATATCTTCCCTGATCCGGTCTGCTTCCAGGAGCTGGTCAAGGCGGTCCTCAAAATATTCACTGATTACCCGTCCGTCAGGCCTTTGCTCGCGGTAAACGGTCGAATTGAAAAACCTGCGGATAAAGAAATCATCATAAGAGATCTGTTGCCCGTCATTGCGCCTGTTGTATACAGGGGCATTGGCAAGCGACTCGCGTGCATCTGTGAAAGGAATCCAGAAAAGGGTTTCAAACACATCCAGGAATTCTCCGGTATCCTCGTCTCTTACCAGCCTGGCAGGGGCCAGTCCAATGATTCGCACATCCATGACTCCCCGGCGGGAATCCACGAACCATTCTTCTTTGATCCGGAAAATGAACACTTCGCTGGGGTTAAAGTCAATGACCACCGTTTGTGGCCTGGTTTCTCCTTCGGGAACAAAGGTTTCTGTACGGCCCAAATCCCTGAATAGTTCTTCCGGGTCAAGCGGGTCGCCTTCAAAACTTTCATCATCCACTGCATAGGCCCTGATGGCACCTGACATGATTGAATCCTGCAAAAGCTGCATCAGGCTCCTGTAGCCGCCGGAAGGATCTTCCGGGAAATACAGGGACTGATTCATGGTTTGACGGACATCGATATTTTGCCATATCCTTTTGGACCAAAGCACATCCGCTTCCCTTACGTAGGGAAGGTCAACCGGCTTGCGTTCTTCCACGGCGCGACGTTCAAAAACACCGTCCATCGGTCTTTCACGCTCCGCCTCCTGCGCGTTCCCGGGCAGGGAGAACAGAAGACCTATTGCAGCTAAGATCACTAAATATTTTGCCATTGGTATGCCTCCGATAATTTGTTGTCTTTAGTTCAATGTAAATGCGATGGCTCCCAGGTTCCTGGTGGTGCCGTCGGGTCCGGGTCTTGTTGTAATACCCCGGAAAGTGACTTCCTGTCCGCTGCGGGCATTGTTGATTACACGAGTCATTTCTTCGGTCAGCGCAGCCCCGTTTTCCTGGCGGTAACGCCTGAATTCACCAGCAACCACCGTGGTCATCTCAAAACTTCCTACATCAAAGCTCATGTCGAACTCAAAACGGTCCATGGCCGCGGTGATTCTTCCTGCTGCTGCCAGTACCTGCCTGTCAATCCTGCCTTCCCGCCTTCCTGCAATATAGGCCACAGGATCGGGTACTGTTCTGGCCCGGAACTCGCTGACGCCCATGGTTCTTGTCTCTCCACCCACAAGGGCGTTCACAGAAACCGTAACTTCGTTGGTTCCGGGTTCTACGCGTACGACGTGGCTTCCGTCATCTCTTCTGATCAGTTCAGCCCCTGACGAAACACTGGGCCGGAGGTTTTCAGTCGGAATCCCTGGTGCAGAAAGGGATACCGGGTTGTCAAGCCCGATATAAAACACATTCATTTTATCTGCAGATACGGTGGCCGTAGGTCGTTCTACGGTGTATTCCGTTTCAAAGCGGTGTTCTTCCACCACACCTGCCGGGGAAGTCATCCGGATAACACCACTGTGTCGCTGGGTGCCCGGGTTCGTCGCTGGTACGCGCAGCCTGCCTACCCCGTCGGAAACAGGAACTCTTCCTACGCCATCCACAATTACTTCGGGATCCTGCCGTGTGTCATAAGCCGCTACGAATACGTCAGCTTCGTAAAAGTCACCCTCCATCACAATCTGACTCCGGGGCACAACCCGTGCCGCGATCTCATCAAAACGGAAATCACCGGCATGAATCAGGTCATACAGCATGTTTACTGCATCAAACTGGGCGTTTCGCACTTCTGTGACCAGCCGCTGAAGGTTCGTGGCAACGGCCACCGAAATGACCCGGTCAAAGTTCATTTGCTGCCAGTTTACCCGGCGGTCCTGGACGTGAAAAGGTCCTTCCACATCCAGTCCGAGTTGTATGGACTGCTCGTGCTGATCCAGGATGCTGTCAATGGAATTGGTAAAGTTGCTTATTTTTTCTCTGAGAATATATGCACGTGTGCCGGGTCCGCCGTCGCGGGCGCCGGGATCGATGCTGTTTTCCACCAGCCAGTATCGCGAAGATATGCTGTAGTTGTCTTTCCTGCGCGAATCAATCAGATCCAGGGTATCCGCTTCTTCAAAAGAGATATTGTTGACCTCGGCCAGCATTTGGGTACGATTCGTTAAAATATAACTGACCAGGGAGTCTGCCTGCTCTCTAAGGTACTGCGCTTCGCCATAATATGGTTGTACATGTTGTTCTGAGAAGAGGAGTTGTTGCTCCTGGAAATCGTCGTACACCATATCTACCTTCATCTCGAAATTCCTGTTGGTCTCCTCAATCCCCCTGTTGATCAAAGGGAAGGAGTCCAGCACCTCCACCGACACGTTCAGTGCCATAAGGGCCAGGAAGATCAGATACATCAAGCCGATCAGTTTCTGCCTGGGGGTTTGTTTTCCACCTGCCATAATACTATTTTATATCTTGAAATTTTGCTTTAAAACAAAATTCTAATTATCTGTTTACATTGAAATTCATTGCGGAAAGCATGTTTCCGTAAACGCTGTTGAGTGACTTGATGTTCGCGGTCAGCTTTTCCATCTCTTCTTTGTACTCTTTTGAGCTTTCCGTAGATGCGCTGATGTTGTCCACTACCGTATTCATGGTATCGTGATACTTTTTGGATGCCTCCGACTGACTGGATGCTGCCTGCATTTGCAGTTCGTAGGCGGTGTTCAGCGCTGAAAGGCTCTTTGTAAGGCCTTCAGTGGCTTGCAGGTTTTCCCTGGCATTGTCCGCTGTTTGCTTGTAGGCCCTGCTCATATCACCCATTGAATCCACAGCCTGCTTCAGGGTATTATTGTACTCTTCAGACAGGCTAAGGTCGTGCTTGAGGTATTCCGACTTGTTTTTGTAGGATTGGCTGAGTTCAAGTACTGACTGGGAAGCATTTTCCATGTTCTTGATATACTGGTTGGTGGCAACCGTTGCATTGGACAGGTCTGCCAGCCTGGCTGCAT
>PWHO01000220.1 GCA_003555385.1 Bacteroidales bacterium | reverse complement strand
CCTTTAATGGTGCATCCTGTGTTTTTTGCGGATTCCTGGCATTGAAAACAAAACATACTCATAGTTTCTCTTTTTTTTGGGTGATTACTTGTAAATTTAGTGAATTATATCCATTCTTCCTGAATGATTTTCCCCTGTAAACTGACCGTAATGGCTTTTACCGGCACTTTTCGTCCCGCCTTATCTGCTGCTTTTTGCGCCAGCTGGATGAGTCCGGTGCAGCAAGGGACTTCCATAACCATCACTGTCAGGGTGTTTATTTCGGCCTGATCGATCATTCCGACCAGTTTGTCAACGTACAGGTCTTTTCCCTGATCGAGCTTTGGGCAGGCAATGGCCAGGCCTTTCCCTTTAAGATACTTGTTGTGAAAGTCGCCCATTGAGAATGCCACACAATCTGCCGCCAGCAGTACATCAGCTTTTTGGAAGTAGGGTGCCTGGGGGTTCACAAGGTGCATCTGCACCGGCCACTGTCTGAGTTGGGAAGGCTGATCCGCGTTGTTTGGGGTGGATATATTTTCGGCTCCGTTTTGCGGGCTGTCAAAATTCATCATCCTTGAACCCGGGCATCCTCCGCCGATGTGTTCTTTTACTGAAGCTGCCGCTTCTTTCACTATGTCCTTCGTGTTCATTTCCTTGTTGTTATTGTTGGATTTCAATTTTGATAAATCGATGTGCGGGGCATGTTGTTTCAGGTATTCAATACCTTGTTGTACATACTCGGCCTGGTTGTGATCGATAAGATGATTCAGGTGTGCCATCACCGTGGATTCACCTTTGGGCAGAATTCTTTCCAGAACCCTGATCTCGTCATAAGGTTCGGCTTCGCGTTCTTCAAGGGTGATGGCCCCTGTAGGGCACTCCGGTATACAGGCTCCCAGCCCGTCGCAATACAGGTCGCTGATCATCCTTGCTTTTCCGTCGATCATTTGCAGGGCCCCCTCGTGGCAGCCTTCTACGCACAATTCGCAACCGTTGCAAAGGTCTTCGTCTATTTTAATGATGGTTCGTTTCATAGTTAATCTGTATTAGGTATTGGTGTTTATGGCGATGTTGGTTAAACTGTCGCCAGTTTTTTATCATTCATGTATTGTCTGAATTCCTCATTGAACTTTCTGTCGAGCCCTCCGAAAATACACCGGTCAAAAGGGCAATGCCTGCAATCCATTTTGCATGGACTTTCCTCAAGTTCTCCTTCCATACTTTTGTAGATATCCATCAGGGAGATATCTTCAGCATTTTTCCCCATAACAAAACCTCCCCGGGGGCCTCTCACAGAACGCAGGAATCTGTTTTTAGCGAGGTGCTGCAGAACTTTTGCCGTATGGTTTTTTGAATAACCGGTGGCTGCTGCAACCTGCTGCACGTTCAGCTGCACATTGCTCCTGGCAATAACCACCATGCTATGGATGGCGATTGTAGCGGCTTCTGATATGTTAAATATTTTGCTCACAATGTTTATATAGGAAAAACAGTATTTGAATACGCAAATGTAATATTAATTTCAGGACACAAACAAATATTTCGGTATTTATTTTCCTAAATAATCTTAAAACCACGGTTAAACAATAAATTCCTAAATTTGTTAATCAAATATGACTTGGTATAAATCCAAATATGACTTGGTATAAACTCAATTATCACTTAGTATAAACCCAAAAAACTGAACGATTATGTTGTCAAAAAAGATGCTTGATATTCTGAACAAACAAATAGCCAAGGAGGCATATGCATCCCATTTATACCTTTCGATGGCTTCCTGGGCTGAAGGAGAGGGCCTGGATGGAATTTCGGGATGGTTTTACGCCCAATCAGAAGAGGAACGTGAACACATGATGAAGTTCATTAAATACGTCAACGAAAGAGGCGGTCATGCAGAAATACCCCAGGTGGAGAAGCCTCCGAAAAAGTTTCCCGGAATTAAAGAATCGTTTGAGGCTGCTTTGGAGCATGAGCAGATGGTTTCCGCCGCAATTAATGATATCGTGGAGCTGGCTCTGAAAGAAAAGGATTATGCCACCAATAACTGGATTCAGTTGTTCGTGGAAGAGCAGCGGGAGGAAGAAGCTTCCGTGCAGGCGATCATCGATAAGCTCGAGTTACTTGGTGATCGCGGACTCTATGTGTTTGACCGTGACATCATGTCCATGCGCGGGCAAGAATAACACGGGCAATAATAACATCTGTTATGATGATTTATCAGGAAAGCCGGGGCATGCTCCGGCTTTTTTTGTAATTTTATATGCATATCTGTTCAATAAATTCATCGTTAATAACCCATGGGGGATGTTGCCAAAAAGCGTTTAAAAAAAGTGGCACGCGGGATACTGCGGTGGATGCTCCGTATTATTTTGGGGTTAATCTTGCTGTTGCTGTTTATTTCGCTGGCCCTGCAATTCCCTGCGGTTCAGACAACTCTCATTAACGCGATCACCGGCAACATCGCTGAGCGCACCGGGACAGAAATAAACGTGGAACGGGTGGGTATCCGCTTTCCGAAAGCCATCAGTATCCGGGGTATATATGCAGGGGATCTGGGTGGCGACACCTTGATTTATGCAGATGAGCTACAGGTAGATCTGAGGATGACGGCCCTGCTGCGGAATCGTATAGATGTGAATCGTATTCAATTATCCGGAACAACAGTCAATCTGATACGGTTGGAACCGGATAGCCTGTTTAATTATGCCGCCATTTTGCAAAAGTTATCCGGAAATCAGGAGGAGCCGGGGGAGGGCCCCGGGCAAGCCCGGGAAGAGCAGGAAACGAACCAGGAAGGCTGGGATTTTAATATACGGAATGTGGTGTTGGAAAACATCCGGTTTCGCTTTGCCGATCATTTTTCCGGAATTGATCTCCGGGTCGTGCTTCAGGATTTCCGTACCCGCCTTGATGAACTGAACCCGGACCTAATGCGTTACCACATAGGAACGACACACCTGGGAGAGCTTTCGGTCGAGCTCAAAACCTTTGAAAGGTCGGTTCCTGCAGAACCACCTGCCAATGATGTGGCCGGTCCGCCGGATATAGCGATGCGGCAGCTTCTGGCTGACCATATTTCTTTTCAGTATGAGGATGAAAGCGGGTTCTTGCTTTTCACTGAAATGAAAGCCCTTGACCTGATACCTGACCTGATTGACCTGAAAAACTCCCATTATGCCCTTGAGAGGCTGGTAGTTGATGGGTGGACCACAGATATACGGCAGCCTTCCGGAGATCTACGGCAGCCTTCCGGAGATATACGGCAGCCTTCCGGGGAGGAGTCCGGGCCTGCTGAGGCACACCCGCGAAGTTCGGACGGAGAATCTCCTGATTCGTTTATGTTTCGCTGGGATGAGATTATGCCGGTCAGTGTCACGGCAAACCTGATTCACCTTTCCGGGATCAATTTTTTCATGCAGGAGCTGAACCCCCCTGTGAACCCTGAAAGAATCGGATTTGATCCGGCAAATTTCCGGTTTTCCGATGCAGAACTTCTCCTGGAAGATCTGATGGTCTCTCCAGATACACTGGCTATGGATTTGAAACATCTGGGCGGTGAGGAATCCGGCGGGTTTTTATTGCAAAATTTATCTGCAGGGATTTTCCTGGGAGAAGAAAGCCGGCTGGAAAATTTTTCACTGGAAACCGGTGAGAGCATGCTCAAAGGCGATTTTCAATCATCAGTTTCCCTGCTTAAACTGCCGTCACAAATACCGGGTGATCACCGCCTGGATATAAGATTTCCCGAGGGGCGGATCGGGCAGGACCTGCTTACCTTTATCCCGGAATTATCGCTTTTGTTTTATGGCGATCTTTCCTCACCGGTAAATTTTGGATTGGTTGCCCGGGGCAGGATAAGTGACCTGCAGCTGGAAACACTGTATGCGAATGTACCTGCTGTTTTCAACGTCCGCTTTCAGGGTAACGTCCGCGGCCTGCCGGATCCGGCGCAACTGTTTGCCGACATCCCGGAGATCTTTCTGGAAGCCAGTCCGGGATCACTCCTTGCCTATCTCCCTGACAGCCTGCATCCAAAGGGAGTGGAAATGCCGGATACGCTCCAACTTTCGGGCAGCTTTACAGGAAGACCGGAGGATTTTGCCGCCGAGGCCGAGGTCAGCATCGATTTTACCGCCCTTTCGACTGCACTGAACTACAAACAGGAGGATGACAGGCCATTGTGGGATGCCTCATTGGAGCTTGTCAGTGAGAAACCCTTGGCGGTGATCGGTCAGGGGGAAATGGTCCGGGATATTTCGGCCGCTTTTGCTGCCACAGGGAAAGGTTTTGATCCTGCCACAATGGACCTGGATCTGGAAGGTAGGATTGATTCTGTGTGGTACAGTGGTTATGTATACCGCGGCCTGGATATGAATGCCATGGCTGAGGGAGGACACATACGGTTTCAGCTGGCTTATGAAGACGAACACCTTGCTTTTGATCTGGCGAATGATATGATCTTCGGTGATGCGAGCCAGTCGGGTCAGCTGGACTTGCAGCTGACACACCTGAATGCCCTTAAACTTGGCTTTACGGAAGAGATGATTGCTGTGCAAACCCATCTGCTGGCAGATTTTGACTTCAGTGAGAATGATAACTTTCCCCTGGGATCTTTACGTCTGCAGGATACTCATGTGCTGCTTGACCGGGAGGTGTTTTCCCTGGACAGCCTGGTCATCCAAAGTTCCAAATCAAACAATCAGTATTTACTGGAGATTCGCTCTCCGCTGATGAACGGGCATTACACTGGAAACATATCACCGGCAGAGGCCCCGGGTGCACTATTGGGCCACCTGGGAACTTATCTGGAAGAAGACGACGATCCTGACCATGAATATGCTACGTTTGAGATGGCTTTCAGAATGAATCCTTCTCCCTACATATCTGAATTGCTGTTGCCACAAATGACTTCCTATGAACCTTTTGACTTAAATGCTGAGTTTGACGGCCGGAAACGTCTTTTTATGGTTGATGCGGATATTCCCGAGATGCATATGTCCGGGTTTCATCTCCGCGATTTTACCGCCCGGGTTGATTCAGACCCGGACGGACTCAGTTTCGATGTGGGGCTCCCATATCTGGAGACAGGTAATATCAGGCTGTCAAATTTTGGACTGGGAGGCAAAGTTCGGGATCAGAAGGTAAACTTTGAACTTTCTTTTGATGACCGGCATGCAGATAATTGGCTTAGTTTGTCCGGCCAGGTCGGGCAACAGGACACCCTGACAGAGATTACTTTTGATCGCGGGGCAGTTATTAATCGTCAGGAATGGCAAATAGAGCCCGATCACTTTATTCGTTGGGGGAGTTCGGTATTGCTGGTGAACAATTTGCGTATGGCCAGTGAGGAAAAATTGTTTTCACTTCAGAGCAGCGATCCGGAAGATTCCCAGCCCCCCCTGGAGTTTATTATGGAAAACATTAACCTGGGAGCGTTCGACCTGATTGGTGACGAGCCTGTTGCTACAGGACTGCTGAACGGACGCATAACTGTATTTGACTTATTTGACAATCCGACCTTTACTGCCGGGTTAACCGTGGATGAAATGGGATTTAGCGAGGATGCCTTTGGCAATGTGACACTGGAGGTGATCAGTCCGGATCCCGGATTTTTTGAAGTTACAGCTTCCGTCACCGGGTATGGTAACCGGATTGACGTTCAGGGCAGTTATCAGCCTGCTGAGCCACCACACCTCGATCTTCAGCTTGAACTCGCCAGCCTGGAGTTGTCTTCCCTGGAGGCACTGGTCTCTGAGGAACTGACCAATATGCGAGGGAACGTTTCAGGACATCTCGAGATTGCCGGAGATCCCTCTGACCCTGAAATCCGGGGCAATATTGGATTTCAGGATGTGGGATTTCATGTGGTCTTCCTGAATGTGGCCTATACCATACCGGAAGAGACCATCATGTTTGACCGGCAACGGGTCAGACTTGACCAATTTTCCCTGTTTGACCACAATAACCGTGAAGCAATCCTTGATGGTTATATTGATTATTCGGTTTTTGCAGACCCCCGTTTTAATTTGTCACTTTCTTCAAGGAACTTTCTGGTACTTGACCTTCCAAGGGGAGAGAATGAACTGTTCTTTGGCCGGCTGTTAATCGATACCGATCTGAGCATGAGAGAAAGTCTTTCTGAACCTGTAATAGAGGGGCAGTTATCGCTCAATCAGGGTTCAGATTTTGCCTTTATTGTGCCTCAGACGACCCCTGAAGCCATCGGAGATGCCGGTATTGTAGAGTTTGTTTCCCTGCATGAGGATATATTTGCCCAATTAGTTGAGCGCGAGCCGGAATCTGAAACCATGATGTCCCCTTTTCAGAACCTTGATCTGAGTGTCAATGTGGAAATCGACCCCCAAACAACCTTACGTATAGTGCTTGATGAAGCGGCTGGAGACCAACTTGAGGCCAGAGGCGGAGGCCGGATTACTTATGGAATCGATCCAGGCGGGCGTATCAATCTTGCGGGAAGGTATGAATTAACAGGAGGAGCATACCAATTGACTTTCTACGATGTAATTCGCCGGAATTTCCAGATTCAAAGAGGTGGACAGATTATCTGGACAGGGAATCCCCTGGACGCTGATATGGACATCACTGCAGTGTATACCGTACGTGCCTCTCCTGCTGAGTTGATGTTGTCACATAGCGTAGATCAGCCGGAACAGTCGCGAAGGCAACAATATCCGTTTGAGGTGTACCTGAATATGGAAGGCGCCCTGATGCAACCTGAGATCAGTTTTGAGATCAGATTACCGCAGGAGCACCGCGGGGCGATGGACGGACGGTTACAGGCCCGTTTGAATGAGTTGAACCAGAATGAATCTGAACTGAATAAGCAGGTATTTGCCTTGCTCATTATGGGTAATTTTATCCAGGACGATCCCCTGGCGGCAGTGGGAGGAGGTCCGGGGCTGAGTTCGACTGCGCGCAGCAGTGCAAGCAGTATTTTGTCGCAACAGCTGAACCGGCTTTCCGACAGGTATATCAAGGGGGTGGATATCAATTTTGACCTGGCTTCTTATGAGGCTTATGAAGATGGACAGGTCGCAGGACGTACGGAACTGCAGATGGAAGTATCCCGTGATTTTCTGGATGAACGATTGCGGATAACTGCGGGTGGAAATATTGAACTGGAGGATGAAACCAGGCGGCAGGTCAATCCTTCGGATATTGCAGGCGATTTCTCCGTGGAGTATTTACTGACTCCTGACGGGAGGTTTACCCTCAGGGGGTACAGGGAAAGACAATATCAGGATATTTATGACGGAGAGCTTATGGAAACAGGACTCTCTTTAATTTTCAGAAAATCATACAACACGTTCAGGGAACTCTTTATGCGGAAGGAGGAAGAAGTCCAGCCTCCTGAAAATAATGAATAAATGATTTTGACAGCCAGGGTAACATATTGTAAGTTAAGAGCTCTAAGGGTTATTATAGCGGCTCTGATGCTGCTATTGGCCGGAGGTTGCACAGGCTTGCGTAACCTCGGGGAGGGAGAAAAGCTTTATACAGGCGGGAGGATCCACATTGAGGAGGAGGCGGAAATTGAGGATGACCGCAATGTGGAAGATGAACTGCAAGGGGTATTGCGACCCGCCCCAAATTCTTCATTTCTTATCTTCCGTCCCCGTTTGTGGATGTACCAGGTTTCCGGAGAACCCACAGGAAGAGGTTTGCGTTACTGGATGCGGGAACGCCTCGGGGAGGCTCCTGTATTGTTCGGGGATGTGTCTATGGAGCGCAATCTGCGTTTGATCGATAACCGCTTATATAATCTTGGCTATTTTGATTCAGACGTGCAGCACGAGCTGGATACCGGTCGCAGGAAAATATCAGTGGATTATTATGTATACCTTGAGCCTCCGTATCGCTTCGGTGACTTGTATCCTGTAGAAGAGGACACACAACTGGCAAATGCCATTAATCAACACCTTGACGAAAGCCTCATCGAACCCGGTGAGCTTTATAGCCTTGAATTATTAAGGCAGGAAAGGCAGCGTATTGAAAAGGCGCTGAAAGAAGAAGGTTTCTTTTATTTCCATCCGGACCACATCCTTTTTCAGGCAGATTCCACTGCCGGTGAACGCCGGGTAGATATTTATACCACCATCAAAAGGGACATTCCTGCTTCTGCCCCCCGTCGTTACATAATCGGAGATATCCATATTGATGCAGATTATATGAGCAGAGCCCCTGACAGGGCTTCAGATACCCTTAAAGTTGAAGAGGGGGTATTCTTTACCGATCAGCGTGGGCAGTTTAAACCGAAGACCATTACACGGGCACTGTTTTTAACCCCGGACAGTCTTTACCACCTTGTTGACCACAATCGCAGCATCAATCACCTGATCAGCCTGGGAGCCTTTCAGTTTGTTAACCTGCGTTTCTCTGCCCGTCAGTCGGACAACCAGCATAAACTGGACATTCGGGTTTTG
>PWHO01000135.1 GCA_003555385.1 Bacteroidales bacterium | reverse complement strand
TTATACTTTTGCACCGGGTAAGTCAGGGTACGACCAGCTCCCGCTGAATTCCCCCAGGACCGGAAGGTAGCAAGGGTAGGCGGTCGTAGCGGTGCGATGCCAGGGCTTACCCTTCTTTTTTGAATTATAGCTGTCTTATTTTTTAACCCTAATCACACATATCATGAAATTCTTTATCGACACAGCCAACCTGGATCAGATCCGGGAAGCCAACGACCTGGGTATACTTGACGGTGTAACCACCAATCCTTCTCTGATGGCCAAAGAAGGGATTCGGGGAGAAGAAAATATTAACAAACACTATGTCGATATTTGCAATATCGTGGAAGGCGATGTCAGCGCGGAAGTGATCGCCACCGACCTGGATGGAATGATCCGGGAAGGGGAGAAGCTGGCCGCCCTCCATCCTCAGATTGTGGTTAAAATCCCCATGATCAAAGAAGGGGTGAAAGCCATTCGCTACCTGAATTCCAAAGGGATAAAAACAAACTGCACCCTGGTATTTTCGGCCGGACAAGCCATACTGGCGGCAAAAGCAGGAGCAACTTATGTGTCTCCTTTCATCGGGCGCCTTGATGACATTTCCACTGAAGGGGTTGAGCTGATCAGTCAAATTGTGGATATCTACCGTTATTATGATTTTGACACCCAGGTACTGGCTGCAAGTATCCGCCATACCATGCATATTGTACAGTGTGCGGAAGTGGGTGCCGATGTGGTTACATGCCCGCTCAACCCGATCCTCGGACTTTTAAAGCACCCATTGACGGATAGCGGCCTGGAAAAATTCCTGGCAGACCACAATAAGAAATAAGGACGCACTGCATTTTTCTGTGTCCTTCCCGTATTATATCAATCTTTTTACCCGGAATATTACACCTGCTCCCATACAGCAGGTGTATTTCTGGGTTTTTTATGTTAATTTCGTAAAGAATGGTTCAACATAAACCCGATATGAAAGCGCTGATCCCAATATTGATGGTGCTGGCACTTTTCTTTACTCCCGCAAATGCCGGGATGACGGAAGAGCCTGAAAGCCGGCGTGACCGTGTAAAGGAGGCCGTTGAGGCAGATCCCGGAAAAAACTTCCTGGTATACAAGTACGAAATCAAGCAGAATATTGCGCGACCTGCGGTTCGCCTCACTCGGCGTGCTTTTGAAGAAGCGGACAGCCTGAATGCGGATTTTGTCCTGCTGCATATGAATACCTATGGAGGAATGGTGGACGCTGCGGATTCTATCCGCACCCGTATCATGCCGTCTCCCATTCCCGTGATTGTTTTTGTGGATAACAATGCCGCATCGGCAGGAGCCCTTATTTCGATTGCGGCCGATCATATATATATCCGGCCCGGGGGGAATATCGGAGCAGCCACCGTAGTTGACCAGACCGGGGAAGTGGTTCCGGATAAATACCAGTCTTACATGCGGTCCACCATGCGATCAACAGCTGAGGCCAAAGGCAGGGATCCTGAAATTGCCCAGGCCATGGTAGATCCTTCCTTTGAAATAGAAGGGATTATTGAAGAGGGGAAGGTGCTGACTTTTACCGCTTCAGAAGCCATGCGGTGGGGATATGCCGAAGGAACCCCTGAAAACATTACGGAACTGATGGAAATGGCGGGCATTCATAATTATGAAATTATCGAGCAGCAGCTGACCTTTATTGACAAAATCATACAGTTCCTGATCAGTCCCATTGTCAGTGGTATCCTGATCATGCTGATCCTTGCCGGAATATATTTTGAGTTGCAGACTCCGGGTATCGGATTACCCATCCTGGTGGCACTTTCTGCTGCCCTGCTGTATTTTGCCCCGTTGTACCTCGAGGGGCTGGCAGGTAATTACGAAATCGCATTGTTTGTGCTGGGTCTTATCCTTATTGCGGTGGAACTGTTTGCCATCCCCGGTTTTGGAGTCACAGGCGTACTCGGGGTGATCTTCATGGTGACCGGGCTTGCCCTGGCCATGGTGGGCAATGTGGGTTTTGATTTTACAGGAGTAGCCTTTGCAGAGGTACTACGGGCTTTTCTGATTGTAATCATCGCCGCCTTTTTTTCGCTGACAGGATCTTTTTATCTCGGACAAAAACTATTCACTACCAACCGTTTCGGAGAACTTGCACTGGATACAGTCCAGAAAACCTCCTCTGGCTATACTTCTGCCAATCCCATGATGAAATCCCTTGTGGGAAAACAGGGGGTGGCTTTCACCATGCTGCGTCCCAGCGGAAAAGTTGAGATAGAGGATGACATATACGATGCCACGGCACTAACAGGGTTTATCGATAAGGGAGAAACGGTTAAGGTGGTCAAATATGAAACTTCACAGGTATTTGTTGTGAAGGGATAATTCTATTTTGTGTTTAAATTATTTGTTGCATGACCTCAGATCATATTTTTTCCCCTTTGTATACAGATATGTACCAGCTGACCATGGGTCAGGCTTACTTCCTGAATGGCCGGCATGAGCAGCCTGCATGTTTTGATTATTTTTTCAGAAAACTTCCTTTCAGGGGTGGCTATGTGGTGTTCGCAGGATTGGGGGAATTCCTGGAGGTGCTTACCGAACTCAGGTTCAGGTCTGGTGAACTGGACTACATGCATTCCCTGGGCTTTCATTCGGATTACATTGAGTATCTGAAAGGTTTTCGGTTCAAAGGACAAATTCAGGGGGCCCGGGAAGGTGAGCTCGTTTTTCCCTCGGAACCAATAATGCGCGTGGAGGGAGGGTTGCTGGAAACCCAGCTCGTTGAGACCATGTTGTTGAACTTTTTCAATTATCAGTCGCTGGTTGCCACCAAAGCGAACCGCATCCGCCACTCTGCGGGTGACCGCCTCCTTTCAGATTTCGGACTCCGCAGGGCACAGGGGATGGGCGGACTTCAGGGTTCCAGGGCAGCCATTATCGGAGGGTTTGATAATACTTCCAATGTACTGGCCTCTAAAAAATACGGCATTGAACCCGCAGGAACCATGGCGCATTCATTCATTGAGAGTTGTAACAGTGAACTGGAAGCTTTTGAAGAGTACGCCCGGGCTTTCCCGGACAACTGTGTTTTACTGGTTGACACCTATAACACGCTGAAAAGCGGTCTTCCCAATGCCATCAAGGTTGCAAAATCAATGGAAAATAAGGGGAAGCGACTCAAAGGCATTCGCCTGGACAGTGGAGACCTGGCCTACCTTGCCAGAAAATCCAGGGATACGCTGGATCGTGAAGGGCTTGATTATGTAAAAATTGTCGTGTCGAATCAGCTTGACGAACATGTGATCAAAAGCCTGCAGGAACAACAGGCCCCCATAGACATTTTCGGGGTAGGAACCAGTATGATCATTGGTAAACCGGACGGGGCCATTGACGGAGTGTACAAGCTCGCCTGGTCAAAAGGGGAGGCCCGGCTGAAAATTTCTGAAAATGTCCAGAAAACAACCTTGCCCGGAAAAAAAAGGGTGTTGCGCTATAAAGATGATAGCGGATGTTTTTATTCCGATTGCATCGCGCTCGAAGGAGAGAATCCCGAAACAATGGTACACCCGGTACACAAAGAGAAATCGCTGGATCTTTCAGGTTTGTCTTATGAAGAAATATTCGTAACACATATTATTGATGGCGAGATAAATGGAAAAATGCCGGCAATGGCAGAAATCAGGGAATTTGTAAAGTCCAGGCTGAATCTTCTGCCCAACGAACATAAACGTTTTGATTTTCCTCATATATATAAAGTTGGAATATCTGAGGGGCTTCAGCAACTGCGTGATGAAATTGTCAAAAACCATCAACAATATATTTGATTATGGAGGCATTAATCATTGTTGACATTCAGAATGATTTTCTTCCCGGGGGAGCCCTGGAAGTACCGGAAGGTGATCAGATCATTCCGCTGGTAAATAAATTGCAGAAAAAATTTCAGCTGGTGGTTGCCACCCAGGACTGGCATCCGGATGGCCATGGAAGTTTTGCATCCGCCCATCAGGGTAAGAAGCCTTTTGAGATAACCACACTGGGAGGCCTGGAGCAGATCCTGTGGCCCGACCATTGTGTGCAGGAAACAAAAGGTGCAACATTTGCAGAAAATCTGTCAATGAACGCGGTTGAGGCCATTTTCCGGAAAGGACTGGACCCGGCAATAGACAGTTATAGTGGATTCTTTGACAACGGAAAGAAGAAAACCACAGGCCTGGCTGACTACCTTCGCGGAAAGGGTGTTGATAAAGCCTTCATTTGCGGACTCGCCGGTGATGTCTGTGTGGCTTTCACTACCCTGGATGCCATCGGAGAAGGGTTTGAAACCTTTTTACTTGAGGATGCCACCCGGCCCATTGATCAAAAGGGTTTTGAAGAGATGAAAGCTGAAATCAAGAAAAAAGGCGGGAAAGTGATACAATCATCTTCTATCTGATCGTTCATGGATATCCGCTCCGTTCCAATCCCCAATGCACGACTTGAAGAAGGCAAGGTGTACCCATTTCATATTGTTAAAGCAGTTTCCCTCGGTCCGGGAGATGACTGGTTCATCATGCGGGACCCAAACGGTTATAAAACCCTGCTGCCTCAGTTTTATTATGAGGAATACGGGCTGAAACCCGGAACAGAAGTCCTTTGCAGGGTGGATAAGATCAACTGCAATGGCAGGATGTTTTTGGAACCAATGCATCCGCATTACAGGGAAGGGGAGGTATATTCATTCGATGTGGCATCAAGAGACCATCGGATCAATATCCTGGGGGAGGAAGAATATTTTTTTATTGTCAGTGATATTTTCAATAAACACTGGAGAGTCCGTACCTACATTAAAGCACGCTGGGACAGTGCGCCCGGGCGTCTGCGCTGCCTGCTCAAACGGATAAAAAAAGGACAACTTTTTCTGGTAATAGAGGATGAAGCTTTTCAGCCCTCGAAATTACATCCCGGAAAAGTATATGATTTTATCATGGAGGGAGAAAAACCACATCCAGATGACGGCCAGACTTACTATGTTGTAAGTGATCCCTATGGTGAAAAGCATCTTTTCAAAAAGAAACATTATGTCCGGTATGGAATCAAAACAGGTCAGAATATCCGATGCAGGGTGGATAAATTAGGGGCTGAGGGATATTATTTCCTGGAACCTGAGCATCCCTGCTACGAAAGGAATAAGGTGTATGAATTTCCGCTGGACAGGCTTGAAGAACTGGTTTTTACTGACGGCAGCAGGCAACCGGTGATGATACTGCAGGATTGTTTCGGGGAGGAAGTAAAGCTTCACCTTGACCGGGAAACACTCCTTCGGTATGCAGGGTACAGAACCTTGCAGGCAAAGGTGAAAGATATCAGAAAGGGACGACTGGAAGTGGAATTAACTGATCATCAGCCTAGCTGAAAATAATCTCGCTCACCACCTCGTCTCCAAGTTCCCGGTTAAGCATGGATACAATCTTTTCCTTCCCCATGCTCAACTCACTGCGCAATACCGATGAACGAAGACAAACCCTCAGGGTTGATCCGTTTAAATAAACCGCGGTTGTATAACGGGAGATGTTCTGGCCCATGACCCGGGACCAGGCAGATGCAACCCTGGCCTCATTGATCTTGCCTTCAAGCCGGTGCTCTTTGAGCACTTCGCGGATAATCTCACCCAATGAACGTTCGTTGGTTCTGCTCATCATTTGCTCTTTAGGAGCCATTCAGCATTCTGGCCGATGAAATTCCACCTTTTTCCATTTCGAATAACTTACACTCGGAAGGAAGGTCACGAAACAGGTTTTCCAGGCGATCGGGATGGGTATCGGTCACAAAAACCTGCCCGAAATCCTCCCTGCTGACCAGTTCCATAAGCTGCCTGACCCTGTTCCCGTCCAGTTTGTCAAAGATATCATCAAATAAAAGAATGGGATGGTAGTTTTTGATTTTACTTGTAAATGCAAACTGGGCCAGCTTCAGGGCAATAATAAATGATTTCTGTTGTCCCTGGCTGCCGAATTTCTTTACAGGCTGATCATGGATCAGAAAAGTAAGGTCGTCTTTGTGAATGCCGGTGGTTGTATACTGCAAGGCACAATCCTTGTTTCTGGACTGCAATAAATCTTCCCGGAAATCTGTATGTAAAAGGCTTGAATTGTATGTAATGGAGGTGTCTTCGTTGCCTGAAGAAAGAAACTGGTAATAATCCCGGAATACCGGCATGAAACTGTCAAAAAAATCTTTTCGTTCCCGAAAAATAAACTCCCCTTGTGTTATCAGCTGTTCATCCCAGATATCAATGCTGGCAGGGTCGTAATTTTGATTTTCCGCGAACGATTTCAGTAAGGCATTCCTTTGTTGCAATGCTTTATTATAACTGATCAGCCGGTGAAGATATTCCTTGTTATATTGAGAGATCACACCGTCAACAAACTTTCTTCTTTCCTCACTGCCGCCAAGGATAAGCTGGCTGTCGGCCGGGCTCAGCAACACAAGGGGATATTGACCGATATGATCAGACAGGCGGTCATACTCTTTTTTGTTCCGCTTGAACACTTTACGCTGTCCGCGTTTCAGCCCGCAGTAGATTGCATCTGTCTGGTCATTCAGCTGATATTCTCCCTGAATAACGAAAAAATCTTTATTAAAGCGGATATTCTGTGAATCGATCGGGTTTGCGAAACTCTTGCAAAAGGAAAGATAAAAAATGGCATCCAAAATATTTGTTTTGCCGGCCCCGTTATGACCGGCAAAACAATTAAACTTGGATGAGAAATCTACCCTCATCTCCTCCAGGTTCTTGAACTGAAGGATATGCAGTTGGTTACAGTGCATGGAAGCCGTTCATTTTACTTGTTCATGCCACCGCAAACAGTAAATACCTGGCCGGTTACGTAGGCCGACATCTCAGAAGCAAGGAATACCGCCATGTTTGCCACATCTTCCGGCTTCCCGGCACGCTTAAGGGGAATTTTTTCAGCCCACTCTTTTTTTACCTCTTCTGACAGCTGACCGGTCATTTCCGTCTCTATGAAACCCGGAGCAATGGCATTTACCCTGATGTTCCTGGCACCGATCTCCTGGGCGACGGATTTTGTGAAAGCGATCATGCCGGCTTTGGATGCGGCATAATTCGCCTGTCCGGCATTTCCGCCAAGACCCACAATGGAACTCATATTGATGATGCTGCCTTTGCGCTGCTTCAGCATATATTTTTGTACAGCCTTGGTCAGGTTGAAGGCAGACTTCAGGTTGATGCGGAGTACATCGTCCCACATGTCTTCTGTCATACGCATCAACAGAGTATCCCTCGTTATACCGGCATTGTTGACCAGGATGTCAATATTGCCAAATTCAGCGACCACGTCGTTGATCAGGTTTTCACTCTCTGAAAAACTGCTGGCATCGGAAGCATAAGCTTTTGCCTTTACACCCAGTTCGTTAAGTTCCTTCTCAGTTTGCTTTGCGGTTTCATCATATTTGAGGTCAGAGAATGCCACATTGGCTCCCTGCCTTGCCATTTCCAATGCTATGGCACGTCCGATTCCCCGGGACCCCCCGGTGATTAATGCTGTTTGTCCTTCCAGTAATTTCATAATATTGTGTTGTTATTTGGATGAATGTTTAACTCGCAAGATTTCCTTTCAGATCCACCTGATCAGGTTAAAGTCCTGACGATGGGCCAGCGATTGATGCCTGGGAAACATACGGAAAGCATAATTAAATGCACCGGTATGTTTCGCTGCGATTTCGCATTTATAGGTAACCTGGTTACCTTCTGTTTTTCCGGTTTCCATTTCATAAACTGACATGATTTCTCTGCTTCCCTCCACTGATTTCCTTACAAAAACCACCTCAACTCCGAAGTCTGATTCTTTCAGGTTTTTCAGGTCCAGCCTCAGTTCTGCCACAAAAGGCTGGCCAAGCAAAAGGGTTTTACCGGAATTGCTCATGAGCTTTTTACTGACCACTTCTACACCATCCCATCCGTTCAGTACGCGGTGCTTCCAGTGAACAAGCTCTCTTGCCATGGAATAATTATTTACCTGGATCTCATCTGATGATTCAAACAACTTGTTATAGAATTTGGTAAAATAATCATCCAGCATCCGCTTGTTCGTAAAATGGGGCGCTACCCTGGCGATGCAGTTCTTTATCCAGCGTATCCATTGTTTCGGAATGCCATCAGAATCACGCTTATAATACATAGGCGCAATTTCCGATTCCAGGATATTATAGATGGTCTCTGCATCCAACTCATTCTGGAAGTCCTGGTTATCAAAGGTCTTTTCCTCCTTCAGCATCCATCCTGTTTCTTCCTGATAACCTTCAGCCCACCAACCATCAAGAACACTCAAATTCATTACCCCGTTCAATGCTGCCTTCTGTCCGCTTGTTCCGGATGCTTCCTGCGGTCGGGTAGGGGTGTTCAGCCAGACATCCACCCCTTTAACCAGTTCACGCCCCAGTTCCATGTCATAATCTTCCAGAAAGAGGATCTTTCCATGGAACTCTTTACGCTTGCTGATATCCAGAATGTGTTTAATCAGTTCCTGGCCTGCCTTGTCTG
>PWHO01000255.1 GCA_003555385.1 Bacteroidales bacterium | reverse complement strand
TAAATAGCCTGGGCAGTTGTTGGTTGTTGGTTGTTGGTTGTTGGTTCGCACGGGCCATGGTAACCAACAACTATCAGGCGCTTTAGCGCCGGAACTAACAACCGGAGAGGGCGACAGCCCTCGACAAACCAACAACTGGAGGGCCGAAGGCCCGACTAACTGGAGGCGCGCAGCGCCGACAAACTAACAACTAAAGTGGCGAAGCCACGATTAAAACTAATAAAAAATGGCAATATTTAAACCATTCCGGGGGTACCGGCCTCCGAAAGAGATCGTGAAAGATTTGGCTTCCCGTCCGTACGACGTGTTGAATTCTGTGGAAGCCCGTGAAGAAGCAGGTGATAACAAATACAGTTTTTTGCGCGTGGTAAAGCCGGAAGTGGAGCTTCCCGAAGGCATTGACCCTTACTCACAGCAGTTGTATGACAAGGCCAGGGAGAACTTCCAGCGTTTCATTCAGGATGGCTACCTGGTCAGGGACAAAAAGCCCAATTTCTATGTGTATGCCCAGAGTTGGGGCGAGAAAACCCAGTACGGGATTGTCGGCTGTGCCGGTGTGGAAGATTACATGAACGACATCATCAAAAAGCATGAGCTTACCCGTCCTGATAAAGAAGAGGATCGGATGAAGCATGTGCGTATTACCAATGCGAATGCGGAACCGGTATTCTTTACCTACCATAAAGAGAAAGCCATTGATGCGATCGTAGAGAAAGCGATCCAGGCTCCCCCGGTGTACGATTTTGAGGCTGACGACGGATTTGGCCATCATTTCTGGGTTATTGAGGATGACGCATTGATCGGGGAACTGGAGAAGCTTTTTGCCGGTGTCGACTATTTTTATGTGGCTGACGGCCATCATCGCACAGCTGCTGCTGCACTGGTCGGCAATGAGAAAAAGAAAAACAATCCGAACCATACCGGAAACGAGCCCTATAACTTTTTTATGGCGGTGGTATTTCCTGATGATCAGCTCACCATCATTGATTACAACAGGGTGGTGAAAGACCTCAATGGTTTGTCGAAAGAGGAATTCCTGGCCAAACTCGAAAAGGACTTTGAGGTTGAGAAAAAGGGAACTGCCGAGTATAAGCCTGCAGAACTGCACGAAATGAGCATGTATCTGGAAGGGGAGGGGTATGGCATGAAGGCCAGGTCGCATACTTATGATGACAACGACCCTATCGGCGTACTGGATGTGACCATTTTGTCCAACACATTACTTGAGCCTCTGTTTGATATCAGAAACCTGCGTACCGACAAGCGGATTGATTTTGTCGGAGGTATCCGCGGGTTGGGTGAGTTGAAGCGTCGTGTAGACAGCGGGGAAATGAAAGTGGCTTTCGCCCTTTACCCGGTAAGCATGAAGCAGTTGACAGACATCGCCGACACAGGGAATATCATGCCTCCCAAAACAACGTGGTTTGAGCCAAAACTGCGAAGCGGGCTGGTTGTGAACGCCCTTGATTAAAAATCTTTTTGGGGACTTGTTTGTATGTTTGAAAAAAATACTAACTTTGCAGTCCTTAAAAAAGGGATTCAACAAATTGTGTGTTTAGCAGCTTGAGAACCGGCTGACAAAATTTTAAATAAGCATTCTGATGAAGAAAGATATCCATCCCAAAAACTATCGCTTTGTCGTTTTCAAGGACATGTCAAACGACTATAGCTTTCTGACGCGCTCAACAGCTGAAAGCAAAGAAACCATCAAATGGGAAGATGGGAATGAGTATCCCCTGATCAAGCTGGAGATCTCTCATACATCTCACCCGTTTTACACCGGGAAGCAACAGCTTGTCGATACCGCAGGACGTGTGGATAAATTCAGGACCAAATACAAGAAGCACCTGAAGGAGAATAAGTAGTCAGTGTTTGTTTAAAAATATTTTTCAAAAGCCCTGTAAAAAGGGCTTTTTTTGTTTATTTTTACGGCAATTAACAGACTTTTGGCAAGAAAAATCCTCTAATCAGTGTGACGATGAATTACATTTTGTTTGGTGCACAGGCCCGTGATCATTTACTACCATTTACTTTTCTCAGACCCATTGCAGACATCCGTGTCGGCATCATGACCATCCGTGAAAAGTGGGAGTATTTTCTGAAAACGAAAACCTCCACACTGACAGAGCCCTATCTGGCCGAAAAGTTTCCAATGATCAAGGAGGCAGACAATGTTTTGGTCAATTCCAGTGTGATGCCCAACGCAGAAATGGTGGAAGAGATTGGCAAACTGAAACCTAACCAGACGCTGGTTTCCGGGGAAACCCTGATCGCTCACCGGGTTCGGGCTGAGGATCTTAACAATTTAGAGTCCGAGCTGCTGGAAGATGTGGAACCCATGCATACGCAGGCTGAGTTCAAGAAACTTTTCAGGCTATGGGATATCCTGGTACTGAACGAACAGCAGCTTCCTGTTGATTATGCCCTGCTTACCAAAGGAAAGAAAAGTCAGCCCATCCCTGATCATATGCGCGTGATTGCCCCCGAAAATATATTCGTGGAGCCCGGCGCCAGAATAGATATGGCTTTTATCAATGCCTCTGAGGGCCCGGTTTACATCGGAAAAGATGCGCATATTATGGACGGAGCAATCCTCAAAGGCCCCGTTGGTGTTGGCGAAGGCTCCGTAGTCCGGCTGGGTGCCAAAATATATGGAGGCTCTTCCATCGGCCCCCATTCAAAAGTGGGCGGAGAGATGTCCTCCTCTGTCATCTTCGGTTACTCAAACAAGGCGCATGACGGTTACCTGGGGCACAGTGTGATTGGCGAATGGTGTAACCTGGGTGCCGATACCAACACCAGCAACCTTAAGAATAATTATGATGAGGTCAGGCTGTGGGATTATGCGGAAAAAAGTTTTGCCAGCACCGGCCTGATGTTTTGCGGTACATTCATGGGCGACCATTCAAAATGTGCGATCAATACCATGTTCAATACCGGTACAGTGATCGGGATCAACACCCAGCTGTTCGGGTCCGGCTTTATGCGGAACTTTATCCCTTCATTCACCTGGGGCAGTGTATCCGGTTTTACGACCGTCGACATCGACAAGGCGGTTCAGGTAGCAAAGCGGGTATATGCAAGACGCAAACTGGACTTCTCTGCCAGCGAAGAGCGTTTGCTGAGGCATGTGCATGACCACACTTTTGATTATCACCGGATCCTGTAATCCTTTCTGTTGTCTTACCATGATTTTTCCGGCCGGGGCCTGCAACCCGGCGGTTCAGCTGACGATTGTATCTGTGGCGCAACCGGGCAGAACGATATTTCATCCGCTTTCCGGTGAGTATAACTGACAAATGCATCTGTGGCACGTTGGTTGCAGGTATTTAGATGTGACCGGCCGAAACTTGTTTGTGTGAATTTTAACTTTTTGTAAGTTAGGACGTTGTACGATACAGCTTTGGTTTAATGATTTGGATGTCATGACTTGATGGCATCATTTTTTGAATGAATGACAATTTGACGTAAAAACCATATGGGTAGCTTTTTAGAGAATGATCTTTTTATTTCCCCTGAAGGGATTGATGGAGACAGCGAATTTATCCCCCTGCTTTCTGCCGAGGAAGAACAGCAAATGGCGGCGGAGGACATCCCGGAAGAACTGGCAATTTTGCCATTGAAAAATACCGTGTTGTTTCCCGGTGTGGTGATTCCCATCACTGTCAGCCGTGATAAGTCCATCAAGCTGGTTCGGGAGGTTTACAAGCAATCACGTATTATCGGTGTAGTCTCACAGCGGGATCCCTCTGTGGAGGAGCCGGAATTCGATGAGCTGAACCGCATCGGAACCGCGGCAAATATTATCAAGATCCTGCAGATGCCGGATGGCAACACCACCGTGATCATACAAGGGAAGAAGCGGTTTGAAATAGAGGAGATGACTCAGTCAGAACCTTATTTTAAGGCCCGCGTGAGTGCCTTTGAGGCATCGGGCGAAACCAAAACAGGAGAAAAATTTGATGCCCTTATTTCTACCATTAAGGATCTGGCCATTCAGATCGTCAAGCTCTCTCCAAACGTGCCGAGCGATGCGGCATTTGCCCTGAAAAACATTGAGAGCCCGGTCTTTTTGGTGAATTTTATTTCATCCAACCTCAATATAAGTGTAGAGGAGAAACAAAATCTTCTGGAGATTCCGGATGTGGACACCAGGGCCAAAAAAGTGCTGGATCACCTGAACAAGGAATTGAAAGTGGTTGAGCTGAAGAACCAGATCCAGTCAAAGGTAAAGGTAGACATTGACAAGCAGCAGCGTGATTATATACTGGGCCAGCAACTGAAAACCATCCAGGAAGAACTGGGAGGAAGCCCCCACGAACAGCAGATCAATGAGCTGAAAGAGCGGGCTGAGAAAAAGAAGTGGAGTGACCAGATTCGTGATGTGTTTGAAAAGGATCTTTCGAGGCTTCAGCGGATGAACCCGGCAGCCATGGAGTACACGGTACACATGAACTACCTGGAAACCATGGTTGAACTCCCCTGGAACGAATTCACCCCGGATAATTTCGACTTGAAGAAGGCCCTGAAGATTCTGGATCGTGACCACTACGGACTGGAAAAAATCAAGGACCGCATCCTTGAATACCTGGCCGTGCTGAAGCTGAAAGGGGACATGAAATCCCCCATCCTTTGTTTTGTGGGCCCTCCCGGTGTCGGAAAAACTTCACTGGGGAAATCCATTGCGGAAGCCATCGGCCGGAATTATATCCGCATGTCGCTTGGCGGTCTGCGCGATGAAGCGGAGATTCGCGGGCACCGGAAAACCTATGTGGGTGCGATGCCGGGGCGGATCATCCAGAACCTGAAAAAAGCCGGGTCTTCCAATCCTGTTTTTGTGCTGGATGAGGTTGACAAGGTGGGCTACCAGACCTTTTCCGGCGACCCGTCCTCCGCACTGCTTGAAGTGCTGGACCCCGAGCAGAACAGCACCTTTTACGACAACTACCTGGAGGTGGAGTATGACCTTTCCAATATCATGTTCATTGCCACGGCCAATACATTGTCTACTATCCAGCCGGCGTTGCGCGACCGTATGGAGGTGATCGACCTGAGCGGATATATCGTGGAAGAAAAACAAGAGATCGCCCGGCGTCACCTCATCCCCAAGCAGCTGGACGCGCACGGGGTGAAAAAATCGCAGCTCAAACTGGGCAAGAAAGTCCTGGAAAGGGTCGTTGAGGATTATACCCGGGAGTCCGGTGTGCGGAGCCTGGAGAAAACCATTGCCAAGATTACCCGGGCACGTGCCCGCGACATCGTGCTGGAGAAATCCTTTGCTCCCACACTGAAAAAAGAAGACCTGGTGGATATTCTCGGGGCACCCAGATACAGCCTTGATCAGACCCTGGTGAAAGACATAGCCGGGGTGATGACCGGCCTGGCCTGGACCCAGGCCGGGGGGCAGGTCCTTTTTATTGAAGTCAGCCTGAGCAAGGGTGCCGGCAAGATGAGCCTGACCGGGAACCTGGGTGACGTGATGAAAGAGTCGGCCACCATCGCCTATGAATACCTGAAATCCCATGCAGAAAACCTGGACATTGACCCGGAGATCTTTAAGTCCTGGAATGTCCACCTGCACGTTCCGGAAGGAGCCACCCCAAAAGACGGTCCATCTGCCGGGATTACCATGTTTGCGGCACTGGCCTCTGCATTTACCCGCCGTAAAGTGAAGCCGGCCGTAGCCATGACAGGCGAGATCACCCTGCGTGGTAAGGTGCTGCCGGTAGGCGGAATCAAGGAGAAGATTCTGGCGGCCAAACGGGCTGGCATCCAGCAGGTGATTCTTTCCGAAGAGAACAGGAAAGACGTGAATGAGATCAACCCCATCTACCTGAAAGGGCTTGATTTTATTTACATCCGTGAGATGATTGAGGTGGTCGGCCACAGCATGCTCAAACAAAAAGTACTGACACCCGGTCCTGTTTCCCCTTCCGGGAAGAGTTAAATGCTGATTGATAGTTTGTTGTTTGTGATTTTTTTTCTAATTTTGCAGTCCCGTTTGCGGGCCCTGTAAATTTATTGTTCAACCCGGCACCCCGGATTTCTTACCTTACGCACGAAACAACGCATACCATCCGGGCGGCCACAGAAACATTATGAATGTCAGAAGAAAACAAAGAAACCGGTCCGAAAGAAGAAAAACCGGTTGTAAAGACCAGTGACCAGGCCAAAGATCCAAAGGCCAATACAGAAGATTTAAAGATCGAAGATCCCAACAAACCGATTGCAGAAGACGAAATTCCCGTACAAAAAGAGGAATCCGTTTTTGAAGAGCAGGTGCCCGGAGAATTTGACTGGGATGCTGCAGATAAAAAGCAGGACATTTACTCGGAGGATGAGCGCAAGCGCCTGGAGAGTATGTATGAGGAAACCCTGAAATCCATCGGAGAAGGGGAGGTCATTGACGGACTGGTCGTTTCTAAAAACCCCCGTGAGATCGTGGTCAACATCGGCTTCAAGTCGGATGGAGTCATTCCTGCGGCTGAGCTTCGCTACAATCCGGATCTTAAAGTGGGTGATACCATTGAAGTATATGTAGAAAGCCAGGAGGACCAAAGCGGTCAGCTGGTCCTTTCGCACAAGAAAGCGCGTACACTTCGCTCCTGGGAACGTATCAATAAATCAAAAGAGAACGATGAGATTATCCAGGGCTTTGTTAAATGCCGTACCAAGGGTGGTCTTATTGTGGATGTATTCGGTATTGAAGCCTTCCTGCCCGGATCGCAGATCGACGTGAAACCCATCCGCGATTATGATATTTATGTGGGCAAGACCATGGATTTCAAAGTGGTGAAGATCAACCACGAATACAAAAACGTTGTGGTGTCGCACAAGGCACTTATTGAAGCCGAACTTGAAATTCAGAAGGCAGAGATCATTGCCAAGCTGGAAAAAGGACAGATTCTGGAAGGTACGGTCAAGAACATCACCTCTTACGGTGTATTCGTTGACCTGGGCGGCGTAGACGGACTGGTTCACATTACCGACCTGTCGTGGGGCCGTATCAACCATCCTGAAGAAATCGTCAAACTTGACGAGAAGATCAATGTGGTTATTCTCGACTTTGACGAGAACAAGAAACGGATTGCCCTTGGCCTGAAGCAGCTTACACCCCATCCGTGGGATTCACTGGATCCGGAACTCAAGATTGGTGACAAGGTGAAAGGAAGAGTTGTGGTGATCGCCGATTACGGTGCCTTCATCGAGATCGCTTCCGGCGTGGAAGGACTGATCCACGTATCTGAAATGTCATGGTCGCAGCACCTGCGCACCGCACAGGACTTCCTGAAAGTTGGTGACGAGGTTGAAGCGGTTATCCTGACACTGGACCGTGAAGAACGCAAAATGTCGCTGGGTATCAAGCAACTGATGCCTGATCCGTGGGAGAATATCCACGAAAAATATGCCGTTGGTACGAAAACAAATGCCACGGTCCGCAACTTTACCAACTTCGGTATTTTTGTGGAGCTTGAAGAAGGCGTGGACGGACTGATCCATATCAGCGATCTTTCCTGGAGCAAAAAGATCAAGCACCCGGCTGAGTTCACCAAGATCGGTGAGCAGATTGAGGTGGTTGTACTGGACGTGGACAAGGAAAACCGTCGTCTGAGCCTCGGACACAAGCAGCTGGAAGAGAACCCGTGGGATGTATTTGAGTCAGTGTTCACCATTGATTCCGTACACCAGGGAACCATCGTCGGAACTTCTGACAAAGGAGTGATCGTGGCCCTGCCTTATGGCGTGGAAGGTTTTGCCCCCACACGTCATATCGTGAAGGAAGACGGCTCTACCGCGAAAATGGACGAAGCCCTTGATTTCAAGGTGATCGAGTTCAATAAAGACAGTAAGAAAATTGTTGTTTCTCACACCAAGGTATTCCAGGATGTGAAGTATGCAGAACGTGCTTCTGAGGCTGCTGATCGCAAGACCAAAGAAAAGACCACCAAGAAGACGGTGAAGAAGATGAAGGACAGCCTGGAGAAAACCACGCTTGGTGATCTGGATGCACTGGCCAGCCTGAAATCACAGTTTGAAGAAACCGAGAAATCGGCACAAAAGGCCAAGAAAGAAGAGGCCATCAAGAAACTGGAAGAAAAGGCAGCCAAGGAGAAGGAAGAGCCTAAAGCAGAAGCCAAGGAAGAACCCAAGGAAGAACCCAAGGAAGAAGCCAAGGAAGAACCCAAAGCAAAAGCCAAAGCAGAGAAGAAAGAAGAGCCCAAGGCTGAAGAGAAGACCGAAGAGAAGGCTGAAGAGAAGGAAGAGCCCAAGGCTGAAGCCAAAGAGGAGCCTAAGAAAAAAGCTCCTGCAAAAAAGGCAGCTGCGAAGAAAGAAGAGAAGGCTGAAGAAGAAGCTGATGCCAAGGAGGAACCGAAGGAGGAACCCAAGGAAGAACCCAAGGCCAAAGCCAAAGAGGAACCGAAGGAAGCGCCGAAAGCAGAAGCCAGGGAAGAGAAGAAAGAGGAGACTGAGGCCGAAGAGAAGGAAGAACCCAAGGCTGAAACCAAGGAGGAGCCCAAGAAAAAGGC
>PWHO01000333.1 GCA_003555385.1 Bacteroidales bacterium | reverse complement strand
TGCGTTCCTTTGACGGCCCGCTTGCCCAAAAAGAGCGTTTCAAAGAGCTGTTGGTTTTTGGCCTGGACGTATCCCATTATGACGATTACCTGCAAACCCTGAAAACGATCACCGCTGAAGACATTATGGAATGTGCCGGGGATTACCTGCATGAAGACGGGATGATGGAGGTGGTTGCGGGGAGGTGATTTGCCGATGGGGTAGTGCTTGAGTTTTGACTTCAGCGTTTATTCAGCGCATTGGCTCATGCCGGAAATATTAGGTTCTGAAACGAATTAAGTTATGAAATACTGGATTTGCAGGGTATTTACCGGGTTCTTCGGAATGGTGACTCTTTTCGCTTTCTTTAATTTGCTGCCTTACTGGCTGTATGCGAATAATGAAGAGAAGGCGGATATCATTGAGATTGTTCAGCTAAGGGTGGTAGATAATGATGATAAACGGGTGGAAATCATTTTTTACCTTCAGGATGGGATTAATCCGGACTTTGCACTTGCTGTTAATCGCTTTGCGGAAATCAGTTGGGACGAGATTGGAAACGAGTTAATTGGGGATCTGGAACCCTGGGAGGGGCAAGACAATCATTATATTTTCAGGGATTATAATCCACCAGAGGGATCATCGCTATTCTATTATCTGGCGGTTGAAGAAATTGGCGATGCAATATCAAACATTCATGAAACGATTTATTTGCAGGAACCTGAATTCGAACTTTGTAACCGCGAGCTAACCCTAAGTTGGAATCACTACAGGATTCTGACACATGCTGATGTTGAAGATGGTCAACCACCTCCCTTCTCTCCTCCTGAGGAGCCCCCTTTCTCTCATTACCGCATTTTTTTAAATGAAGACGAATTTATGGTGGCCTATGATGATGCATCGGGTATCCAGTCGAAAACGCTGGTTGCTACTGATCCGGGGGCTTATGATGTTCAGATTGAAGCGGTGGATGATGGTGACCCGAGGAAAGGGTCTTTATCCAACCAACAGATGAAAGAGCTTTTCTGGCTTGAGCCGGAAATAGTGGCGATTGATTATGTCAGCATCAACGAGGCCGGGGATGCTGAAATAATGATACGGGGAGATGATCATTATAAGGAATTTGCCTACCGGGTCTTTCGCTCAGACAACCCGTCAGCAGATTTTGAGCAGGTAGGGGAGGTTCGGTCGCCCGCGAATAAAACCTTTGAATTTGTGGATGAATTGTCCTCCCGGGACGAGGATGCCAGCAGCAACATCTGGTATTACCGTGCGGAAGCTGTCCTGATTCAGGAGGGTGAACCGTGTGAAGAGGCCGAACTGACCTCTGAGCCGGAGTCAACCATATTCCTGGAGGTTGCTGGGGATGAATGGCAGGAAGCGGACATCTGGGAGGTGCCCCTGAGGTTTGAACATTATCCGTCTTCTGCCTCCTACACGTATGACATTGCCCGGCGGGTTGGGGACGAGGGAAATTTTGAAATTGTTGCCCCTTACCCGGAGGCAGGCAGTTATGTTGCAGATCTGTCCGATTTGCTTCCATTTGCCGGCGATGTTTTCTTCCGTGTGGAGGGACGCGTGCAGGGGGAAGCGGCTAACGTGCAAGGTAAGGCGGATGATAGAAAGAAGATATTTTCCAACGTGGTGCGTGTAACTATGGAACCGGAAGTGAACGTCCCCAATGCATTTCGGCCTGCTTCCGAAATTCCTGAAAACCGGGAGTTCCGACCCGTATTTGTGGGGTTTGAGCCGGAGGGCTACCGCCTGGTAATTCTCGACCGCAATGGGCTGGAGGTGTTTTCTTCCGTTAATTTTGAGGATGGCTGGGATGGTACCAGGGGCGGTACACCCATGCCCGAAGGTACTTATGTATATCATTTGCGGTATACAGATGCCGGGGGCGAATCTCACGAAAAAAAGGGTGTGGTGTACCTGGTGCGGTAATTCCGTTTTGGATTGTCAACTGCAGAACCCGGATTGTTTGACTCCGGGGCGATCATACCTGCTGTTTTTTAGTATTTTTTGCAAAATACTCTCCCATATTTTTCCTACTTTTGCTCTCTAAAACAGCGACCTGCCATGAATGCGTATTCTGAAAAATTTACCGGTGAAGGACTGACCTACGATGACGTCCTTCTGATCCCTGCCTATTCAGAAGTTCTGCCGCGAAACGTAGATACTTCCACCCTTTTCTCCCGTAACATCCGGCTGAATATCCCCATTGTGTCAGCTGCCATGGATACGGTTACCGAGTCGCGTATGGCAATTGCCATCGCCCAGGAAGGTGGAATCGGCGTGCTGCATAAAAACATGTCGATTGCAGACCAGGCCAAGAAAGTCAGAAAGGTTAAGCGCTCTGAGAACGGGATGATCATTGACCCCATTACCCTGCACGAAGACGCACTGATCGGTGATGCTTTCGATATTATGAAAGAATACAGCATCGGGGGAATTCCGGTGGTCAACGATGGAAACGAGCTCGTGGGGATCATTACCAACAGGGATCTGCGGTTTGAGAAAAACCACAAACGTCCTGTGGCAGAGGTCATGACCAAAGAAAAGCTGATCACTACCACGGAATTTATTGATTTTGAGGTGGCTGAAGAAATTCTGCAGGAGCATAAAATTGAAAAGCTGCCGGTGGTGGACAGCCAGTACAGGCTGGTAGGCCTGATTACTTACCGCGACATCATCAAAATCAAGGAGCGCCCCAATGCATGTAAGGATACGCGGGGCCGTTTGCGGGTTGCCGCAGCGGTGGGAGTGACTGCAGATACCATGGAACGTGTCGGTGCACTGGTGAAAGAAGGCGTTGATGCGGTGGTGGTGGATACAGCCCACGGCCATTCCAAGGGGGTTCTTGACATGGTATCAGCCATCAAAAAATCCTATCCCGACCTTGACCTTGTGGCCGGAAATATTGCCACCAAAGAAGCTGCCAGGGATCTTATGAAGGTGGGCGTGGATGGAATCAAGGTAGGGATCGGACCCGGAAGCATTTGTACAACCCGGATCATTGCCGGGGTTGGTGTTCCTCAGCTTTCCGCCATTTATGAGGTATCCAGTGAACTAAGCGGTTCAGGCATTCCGGTAATCGGAGATGGTGGCATCCGGTATACAGGCGATGTGGTGAAAGCCATTGCTGCGGGTGCCTCCTCAGTGATGGCGGGCTCCTTGTTTGCCGGGGTGGAAGAGTCACCGGGTGAAACCATTATTTACGAAGGGAGAAAATACAAAACCTATCGTGGCATGGGTTCCATTGAGGCCATGCAACAGGGGTCCAAGGATCGTTATTTCCAGGATGTGGAAGATGACATCAAAAAACTTGTCCCGGAAGGAATTGTGGGGCGTGTGCCTTATAAGGGAACGCTGTCAGAGGTTGTCCATCAATTGGTAGGAGGCTTGCGGGCAGGAATGGGTTATTGCGGAGCCTCTGATGTGGATACGCTTCAGCAGGCTAAATTCACCCGCATCACCAATTCGGGCGTCAGGGAAAGCCACGTGCACGATGTCACCATTACCAGTGAAGCTCCCAATTACAGTCGTTAATCTCCATTAATTATTATATCATAATCCTGGCAATTATCCCAACAATGCATTTTCCCTTCCGGATTTTTTTTGGCCTTGTATTGCTTCATATAGCATGGCTTACCCCGGTTTTTGCGGAAGATCCCGTTTTACTGCGGGTCGGGGATGAAGCGATCACCCTGTCTGAATTTAAGGAGATTTATTCCCGCAATAATGATGACACAAACCGGGCAGATCCTGAGCATGTGGAGGAATACCTGGAGTTGTATATTGATTACAGGTTAAAAGTCAAGGAAGCCAAATCACAGGGGTTGGATACACTTCCCGGTTTTCGCCGGGAACTAAACGGGTATCGTGATCAGCTTGCCAGGGAGTTCATGGCGGAGCATGAGGTAACTGATCAACTGGTCAGGGAAGCCTGGGAACGATCCCTCTATGATATAAGGGCTTCCCATATTTTGCTTCGTCTTCCGGAAGATGCTTCTCCAGAGGATACCCTTGAAGTGTATACCCGCATCATGGATAGTTACAGTGAGATCAGGGATGGGGCTGACTTTTCTGAACTGGCCGGGGAGGTTTCTGAGGATCCTTCGGCAAGGGATACGGAGGCAGCGGTGAATCAGCCCGCTCGTCGCGAAAATGCGGGAGACCTGGGGTTTTTCACTGTGTTTGATATGATCTACCCCTTTGAGTCTGCGGCATACAACACCCCTCCCGGTGAGGTTTCAAAACCGGTCCGGACAGATTTCGGATACCACCTGGTAAAGGTTACCGACAGGCTCCCGGCCATGGGTGAGGCGAGGGTAGCGCATATTATGCTGATGGCCCCTCCGGACATGGAGGAAGAAGAGGTTGCAGAAAAAGAACAACAGATTTTTGATATTTACAGACAATTGCAGGAGGGTGCTGATTTTCCTCAGATGGCTGCTGAAGTTTCTGAAGACCGCCAGACTTCAGAAAATGGCGGAGAGATGGCCCCGTTTATCTCCTCCCGGATGGTTCCCGAGTTTATTGAGGCCATTCATCATCTGGATGAAGCCGGGGAAATTACCCCTCCGGTCCGGTCTGACTTTGGCTGGCACATTATTAAGCTGATCGATCGTTCACCTCATCCTTCTTTTGAAGAGGCTGAAGAGGAAATCAGGGCGAGGATTGCCCGTAATGACCGTTCGCGAATTTTACAGAAGCAGCCGGAGGATATGCATGAAGCTTTTCCGGAATTTGCCCGGATCATGCAGGAATACCACGATGGGATTTTGCTTTTCGAGGTTACTGAAAAAGAGGTTTGGACTGAAGCCATAACGGATACGTTGGGGCTGGAGGTTTTTTTTGACCAAAATCGTTCTCAATACCGGGAAAATGAGCTGGATTCAGTTCGGGGTATGGTTATTGCAGATTATCAACAGTATCTTGAAAAAAAATGGATAAAGCAACTTCGTGACAAATACAATGTTTGGGTTAACCGGGAATTGCTGAAAACCATTAATTTTGAATAGTCATGAATGTGTTGCAATTGGTTCATAAGAAATTTTTCAGGCAGGGGAAGCTTGTATTTGTCCTTCTGTCTGCTTTATTTTTTCTGGGCAGTTGCGATTTCTTTGATGTTCGCTCGGATGAAACCTTATTGGCCAAAACCTATGGCAGTCGACTGTATCTGGAGGATCTGCCAGACCTTGTACCCCGGGGAGCTTCCGTTGCGGACAGCTCAGACATAGTCCGGCGTTATGTTGACAGGTGGGTAAGTCAGCAGATTTTTCTTCACCATGCCATGGAGTCACTTCCCGCTGAAAAGGCTGATTTCCAGCGGCAGGTGCGGGAGTATGAAAATTCGCTGTGGATACATGCCTATGAAAATGATCTTGTAAGTAGGCAAATGGATACCGTGGTGACGGAACAGGAGCTTCTTGATTATTATGAAGGACGTGAGGATCAATTCACCCTGAGAGATCACATTGTGCAGGCAACCTATATAAAACTTCCCCTGGGTGCTCCTGATGCCGGGCAAGTGAGGTCGCTTTTCAGGTCTGATGATGAAGAGAGTATTGAGAGGCTGGAGCAATATAGTCTGCAACATGCTGCCGCGTATTCGGTTGACCCCGGCAGATGGATGCACTTTAATGACATTTTGATGGATATGCCGGTTGAGGAAGAATCGGCTGCTTTTTTGCGCAATAACAGGTCAGTGGAAATAACAGACGATTATTATCGTTACTTCCTCTATATACATGATTACCGGCTCAGGGGGGATGTGTCACCCTTTGATTTTGCAAAGAATAACATCCGGATGCTGGTTTTGAACCAAAGAAGAAAAGATTTTATTCAGCAAAAGAGAAGCGACTTATTCAACAGTGCCATTGAGGCCAACCAGGTGGAAACATATTATTGATTTTATTGCTCCGGCATGCGGGGCATAAGAATGGAAAAAGAACTACCATATATGAAAAAGAAGTTTGATTATTTAAAAAGGTTTGCTCTAATTCTGGCATTTGCTCTGCCGTTTTCCGGGGTTACCCAGGAAAAAGTGTTGATAGACAGGGTGGTTGCTGTAGTGGGAGACAATGCCATTCTGCAATCCGAACTTTTTGAGCAAAAGCGTCAGCTTGAGACTCAGGGGGTGGATCTGGGAAGTAATCCGGAATGCGCGGTGCTGGAAGATATGCTTTTTCAGAAACTGCTATATAACCAGGCCATGGTCGATAGCATTGAGGTGAGCGAGAGTCATGTCGAACAGGAGATTGAACGGCGCTTGCGTTATTTTATTCAACAGATCGGATCTCGCGAGCGACTGGAAGAATACTACGGTCAGTCAATAGAAGAACTCCGTGAGGAGTTTCGTGAACCCATCCGCGAACAGGAAATCAGTCGAAGGATGGAATCCGTAATTACTGAAGGTGTTTCTGTGACCCCATCGGAAGTCAGGTCGTTTTTTAATAATTTGCCGGAAGACAGCATTCCCATGGTAGAAAGTGAAATGAGGCTGGCCAAAATTCTGATTGAACCCGAGGTTGATGATGACCATATTGATGAGATCAGGACCCGTCTTGAGACTTTCCGTCAGCGGATTCTTGACGGGGAGAACTTTCGAACCCTGGCTATTATGTATTCAGAGGACCCCGGATCAGCCAGAAATGGTGGTGAACTGGGGTTTCATGGCAGGGGAGAGTTGCATCCCGAGTTTGAAGCTGAGGCTTTCAGTCTGCAACCCGGAGAGGTTTCTGAAATCGTGGAGACCAGGTCAGGATATCACATCATTGAACTGTTGGAACGTCGCGGGGAACAGGTAAACGTAAGACATCTGCTCCTGAGGCCCCAGGTTTCCCCGCAGATTGAGCAGCAGACCAAGAGTAAACTGGATAGTATACGGGGCTTGATTACAAGTGGTGAGATGAGTTTTGCGGAGGCGGCAAGAGAATTTTCCGATCACCGTAGTGCCCGGAGTGGCGGGGTGATGGTTAATCCGTTTACCGGTACAACCCGGTTTAAAACAGACGAACTGGATCCCAACCTGTTTTATCTTATCGATCGTCTGGATGAGGGTGAGATTTCCCGCCCTGTGGAAACCATGACGGATGATGGCCAACCAGCCTATAAGATTATTTCAGTGCGGGAGCGAATTGACCCGCACCCTGCGAATCTTCAGCAGGATTACGATTTTATTCAGCAACTGGCCCTTGAAAAAAAGAAACAACAGGCCATCCAGGAGTGGGCAAAGCGAAGGCTGCAAAGTACTTATGTAACCATTAAAGAGGAATACCAGAACTGTGATTTTCAGGTGAACTGGATCCGGTAATTGGTCATTGATCCGACATACAACTATGCAATATAAAACTGATGTCGAGGCACTTGATGTGCTGGCTTCCAAATACCAGGAATTACGCGCAGAAGTCGGTAAAATAATTGTTGGCCAGGATGAGGTGGTGAAGAATGTGTTCATCTCCATTTTCAGCAAAGGACATTGTTTGCTGGTGGGGGTGCCCGGACTTGCCAAGACCTTGCTGGTAAATACCATTTCAAAAGTATTGGGGTTGCGGTATAGCCGTATTCAGTTCACTCCTGACCTGATGCCTTCGGATATTATCGGCACAGAGATCCTTGATGAGACAAGGAATTTTCGGTTTGTCAAGGGACCTTTATTTGCCAATATCATTCTGGCGGATGAGATCAACAGGACACCTCCCAAAACCCAGTCGGCGCTTCTGGAAGCCATGCAGGAGCGCTCTGTAACGGCCGCCGGTACAACTTACCATCTGAATGAACCCTTCTTTGTATTGGCTACCCAAAACCCCATAGAGCAGGAGGGGACTTATCCCTTGCCCGAAGCACAGCTTGATCGTTTTATGTTTAATGTGTACCTGGATTATCCCAGTTTTGAAGAGGAGATTCGTGTGGTACAGGGTACCACTTCCGGGACACATGTGGACCTGGATATGGTTATGGAGGCAGAAGAGATCTTGTATTTTCAGAACCTGATCCGCAAGGTTCCGGTCACGGATAATGTGATGGAATATGCGGTGAAACTTGCTGCCAGAACCCGGCCAGGCTCTGAGATGGCTCATCCGATGGCAGATGAATATGTACACTGGGGTGCAGGCCCAAGGGCTTCACAGTATTTAATCATTGGGGCCAAGTGTCATGCCGCCCTTAGTGGTAAATATGCACCGGATATTGATGATGTGAAGGCGGTGGCCAATGCTGTACTGCGTCATCGTATTGTCCGGAACTTCAAGGCTGAGGCAGAGTCTGTTTCAGTGGAGCAGATCGTGGGACGCTTTCTTAACGAAGAATAGGCTGAAAAAAACTGCAGAAACATTGCCTGTAAAGCAAAAGTAATTATCTTTGCATCCCCTTCGGAGGGAGTCCAAAAAGCTAAGCGGAACGATCTTGATTTTTACAATTTTTTATTGTTAAAAAAGAAAAAGTGCTTATCTTTGCCCTCCCCAAACGGGGATCCTTTTAGGAGGATCTTTGGAAAAAGGGGAAACGATCTTTGAAAAATTGGGAAGCAAAAGACAGAAACAGCAAATACCCGTCAGTGGTTTTGAGG